>JBGTKH010000561.1:0-37300 GCA_041744735.1 Pirellulaceae bacterium
TCTGATCTCTGACCTCTGACCTCTGATCTCTGACCTCTGACCTCTGATCTCTGACCTCTGACCTCTGATCTCTGACCTCTGACCTCTGATCTCTTCCGTCTGAACCCTGAACCCTGACCCCCGAACGCTCAACCCCCGAACCCTCAAACTGCTCGCGCAGGGCCATCATGACCATGATCGTGTCATCGACATCGGGATAGAAATCATTGTGGTGTTCGAAGAACCAGCCACCGGGTTCGGCTTTGACCTTGGCGGACCAGTCGCCGCGGCGAGTGACTTCCTTATCCAATAGCCATTGCACAGCGCGACTGACGGCCGGGTCTTGAATCGAAAGCCCAGCCGCGGCCAATGACCGCAGGGCGATGGCAGTGTCCCAGACAGGCGATTTACACGGCTCCAGCCGCACTGTGTCGTTCTGTTCGATCATCAGGGCTTCGAGTTGCTCGTAGCAATACTGCATTTCCGCGCTGTCGTCGCGGTAACCTAGACACTTCAGCGCGACGACGCTCCAGATGATTGGCGGGAAGATGGCTCCGAGCCCGTCGCTGTCGACGAAGCGCTGTGTCATCCACGCTTCCGCGGCCCGCAGCGCCCGGCGGCGCAGTGGCTTTAGCCCGAGCCGCTCGCACCATTTCAGCGCGCCATCGACCGTGCGGAAAAAGCGCTCCCACGTAAACCAACCGCGCTGCGTTTTCAGGCCCGGGCAACGCAGTTCGGGCCAGTTGTCCGGGTCGTTGATGAACAGTTCCGAGATGCCGCATTGCGGCGTCAGTTCCCGCGCCGGCCGGTGAGCCCACATGATCGACAGCGGCACCAGAATCGTGCGCGACCAGGCACTGATCTGGTATATGCTCATTGGCGACCACGCCGGCAGCAGCACCGCTTCGGGCGGCACCGCGGGGCAATGGTCGTACGAGATCTGGCCCAGCAGCGCCAGGTAAAAACGTGTGAAGCTGTTCACCGCATCCGCGCCGCCGTGAGCCAGAATCGCCGCTCGCGCCCGCTGCATGTATTCGGCCTCTGGATCATGGCCGGTCAGCTTCAGCGCGAAGTATGCTTTCACGCTGCCGCTGATATCCACGCCGCCGCCCGGATACTGCGCCCAACCGCCGCCGCTCAATTGCTGCTCCACGATATACCGCGCCGCCTTGTGCGCCACCGGCGATTCCTCGCGGCCCAACCACGCCAGCAGCAAGACGTACTCGCTCTCCAGAATCGTGTCCCCTTCTAACTCGCCGCACCAATAACCATCGGTGTGCTGCCGGTCAAGCAACCATTGGCGAGTGCGGTCGATGGCGGATTGTAGCGCCGGCGCTAATGGCTCATCGCCGGCAGGTTGCGGAACGGCCGGTGCGACCGCTTCGTCGCATGCTGGGGTTAACAGGGGGAGCGGCTGAGTCACTGTCACGTGGTTATCTTCCATTGCAATTTGCAGATCATCCATGACACACGGCCGAATACGACGATATCCGGCGCCAAGTTAGGCGATTCGATACCTCGATTCAAGATCAATCGCGAGAGCAAAGGGGCCGGGAGTCTTTTTCAGTTTCGGCGGCAGTCGCTTGGTGTTACAGAGGCTCGATTCCGCCGAAACTGAAAAAGACTCCCGACCCCGTTCCCTTGGCCGCGTGCTACGCGGACACTTTAACGAACATCCGGCGCGACTCCCACCACTTCGAAGACTTCACCTTTGATGTCGCCGTCTTGATTGGCATAGGCCCGTACGATTCGCAGTATGCCTTGATCCTTTGTCAATTCCGCGCGGACCAGCGCCGGGGTCACATAATCGGTGAATCCATAATTGCCGGGACTGCGGTAACGATCGATCTCGCTCCATTGAATGTAGATGTGTGAGACTCGCAGTTCACGCAGCTTGGCGGTCCTCACGTCTTTGCTGTGGCCCTTCATCAATTGCTCGAACAGGCAGTCGTCGAAGCATGTGTTGTAGAGTGCCGGCACTTCCAAGTCGAAGGGCTGCGCGTCGCCGACAAGTAAGACGCGGTAGCCGTCTGGTACGTGCTGATTTAGGTAACGGTGCGCGGGATTGATGCGCGAAATTTCGTCTTCGTCGTCCGGGACGTCGAGCCGCAACTGGTCCAGCGACACCAGATAGCGGTTGTCGCCTGTCGCCGGTGATGCAATGACGAAGAAATTCGCCACCAGTCCCCAAAACAAAACTCCCACGAGCACGTGCCGCCACAGCCGCGCGGTGGTCCACGTTGCACCGATGCCGGCGAGCAACGCGACGATCGGCAGCGCGGGCACCCAAAAACGCTCGATGCGATGCGTTAGCAGCCACCATGCGGCCAGTCCGTAGACAAACATGCACAGCAGCACCAGCACCAACCGCCGTTGCCGCGGTATGAACAAAGCGAGAGCAGCCAACGGCCAAAGAATCGGACTGAGCAGTTGGCTCCGCCACGCAACAATCGCCAGCGAATCGCCCAGTTGTGCCGACGAGTAGCGCTGGCCCGCTGCATCGCGCGGCACGGCGTGGGCGCGTTGCCATTGCTGGTTCTTCTCCGGCGTGCGCGATTTGCCGTCGAAAAGTTCGTAGAGCAGCGGGTAGGTCGGATTGCCAGTCAGCACCCAATTTTTCCCAAACCACAATCCGCAGCCGACCACGACGGCCAGCAGAAATATGCCCGCCGGCCGCCAATCAAATCCGCGACGGCCAAACAGCAGCCACGCCACCAGCGGCAGAACAACAAAGAGCACCGCGGGATACTTGCACGCCACTGCGGCACCGGCCAGGAAACCGGCGAGGAGGAGGTGGTGGGGAGAGAGGGAGAGGGGGAGCGAGGGAGAGGCGGAGTTATTGGATGGCTGTTGACTTTGCGGCGCCGATGTGTGCTCTTTGCTAGCCCCTCTCTCTCGCGACCAGATCAGTACGGCGTAGACCGACAGCAATAGATAGAACGCCGACGCGCCTTCGTTCAGGCCACTGATCGAAACCATCGCGACCCACGGGATCGAGATGTAGACCAGCGCGGCGACGACGCCGGCGGTTGTCGAGCAGAAACGCCGTCCCGCCGCGAATAGACCCAGCGCGGTCAGCAGGGAAAAGCCACCCATGACCGTTTTGCCCGCCATTGCTCCCCACCACCAATCGCGCTCTCCCGGCATGATGACCATCGCCAGCAGCGCGTGCATCTCGGCGCCCAACGGCATGTTGCCGTAGACGTTGTGCGGCAGGAAGTCGATGCGTCCCTGCTGATACCATTCCTTCGGCACTTGCAAGTGATACTCGCGCACGTCGAAATCTCGCGGCGGCAACATGCTGCCCAGCAAGATGACCAACACAAATGGCAAGCCGAGCCACAACGCGCCGCGCGGCAGCCAATCGCGCTGCGCTGGCGCTGGGGTCTTCTCCTCTCTCGTCGTAAACTCGTGCCACGTTCGAGTCCATCGCCACGCGCCAATTGCCACGAGCGCGACGGCTGGCACCGCGAACAGCAACGGTTGCCTGAGTCCACCCAACAATCCAACAGCGAGCGTCCACAGCGACAACACGTTAAGCCCTACTCCCATCGCAAACACGAACGCTTCGAGCCGCGATAAGCCGCGCTGGGCACCAACCAACTCCATCAGCAAACGGCCCGCGACATACGCCCAGGCCCAAATTACCGCCGCGACCGTCAGCACCGGCGCGCGATCCAGCAGATGGAAATTCGCCACGCTGCCGTCGAACCAGGACGCCACTAACTTTTCGGGAATGAACAGCAGCAGCAAATACGTCAGACGATTCTTGCCGGGTTCATCGCCGCTGCTCGTGTAGAAGATCCACAAGTACGAAAGCAGCGTCGCCAGAAACGCGACGATGAACCACGCGACCTGCGGCTGCTTCGCTGCGTTTGCTAAATTGGCCGCGGCTGATGTCGCTGGTGCGCGAAGATTCCGCGGTTCGACGCGGGAAGCGGGTTGCTGTACTTTGTTTCGACGTTTCGCCACGCGCGCCGTGCCTTCGCTGGGTGGGAGTGACGCCTGACGTGTGCCTTCCCTTGAGCTATGATTGAGCAAGCAACACGGCGGGCCGTGCGGGTTGTGCCCATTCTATCGGGCCTGACGCGCCGGCGGCAGTAGCCGCAGAACCCACCCCACCAAGAGACGACATGCCTCAGCACGAACGACTGCGCGGGATTTTCACTCCCAACATTGTGCCGCTCGACGAGCGCGGCGACATCAACGAGCGCGAAACGCGGCGGTACGTCGACTGGCTGATCGAGCGCGGCGTGCACGGACTGTACCCGAACGGCTCGACCGGCGAGTTCACGCGGTTTACGGCCGAAGAGCGGCGGCGGATCATCGAAATCATCGCCGATCAAAACCGCGGCCGCGTGCCAATCCTGGCCGGCGCGGCGGAGGCCAACACACGAGAGACGATCGACGCTTGCGAGCACTACCACAAGCTGGGCGTGCGGGCCGTGGCCATCGTGTCGCCCTTCTATTACAAGCTCAGTCCAGCCGGCGTGTATGCCTATTTTAAAGAGATCGCCGACAACTCGCCGGTCGATGTCACGTTGTACAACATCCCCATGTTTGCTTCGCCGATCGACGTGCCGACGGTCCAGCGGTTGGCGGAAGAGTGTCCGCGCGTCGTGGCCATCAAGGATTCGTCGGGCGATCTGCCGCACATGATGCGAATGATCGCCGCGGTGAGGCCCGTGCGGCCTGACTTCAGCTTCTTAACCGGCTGGGATGCGGCGCTGGTGCCGTTGTTGCTGGTGGGCTGCGACGGCGGCACTAACGCCACGAGCGGCATCGTCCCCGAGATCACGCGGAAACTGTACGACCTGACCATTGCGCGGAAGCTGGACGAGGCACTCGATCTGCAATACCGCCTGTTGAAACTGTTCGACGCGATGCTTTACTCGGCCGAGTTCCCCGACGGCTTTCGCGCCGCGCTGAAACTGCGCGGCATCAATACCGGCGCGGGCCGACTGCCCAAATCGGCCGTGCAGCAGATCGAACTCGGCAAGCTCAGCGACCAACTCCAATGCCTGCTGGCCGCCGAAGGATTCACCGACGAGCCGGTCGGAGGCTGCCCTGTCGTCCAGTCTGTCGATAACGAACAGATCGCCCGCATCGTGCAAAACGTGGTCGGCGAGTTGAAGAAGCGAGGCTTTTGACATTTTTGATTTTCGATTGCCGATTTTCGATTGATCGCGCTTTGTCGGCCAACTCAATCGCAAATCAAAAATCAAAAATCGAAAATTACTTCACGGCGTGATAAATCGCAGAATGTTGCGCAAGTGCTGGCCGGTCACGTACAGCTTCGGTTGCCCGATGATGCCGTGCCCGACGTGGTATTTGCTGGGCAGCGCTTCGACCGGCGCGGCGGGCCGATAAACGATGGTTGGCTGCCGACCGGCAGGTGGCAAGAACGTCGTCTGCGGTTGCGGTACGCCGCCACACCCGCCCGCGTAATGCAACGTCTGGCCGGAGCTGAGCGTGGCGGGGCTGAGCGTAATCGGCGACTGTGCGGAGTGGACTTGACCACTTGACGGAACCGGCTGGTAGTACTGCACAGCAGAGTTCTGCGGCGTGTTCGTTCCATAGGCCGCAGTGTACGGACTGTAGTTCGACACATACTGCGCGGGCAGCACCACCGGCGAATAACTCTGGGCCTCCGCCGTCATGCTCCATCCCAGCACCAACAACGCACCATACATCACGTTGGTCTTCATCGGACACCTTTCCTTTCCGGACTCTGCGGTGAAAACTCCCGCCGCATAAACGGATTGCAAGCGCCATGCCGATGAGCGCGGTCGGGCGAGGGTTATCACGACGGGGCGGCTGGCGCGAATCTGCCGCCGCGTGCATAAAGCGTTGCAGCAACGGCTCGTGAGGGTGTCAAAGCGATCCGCTAGCGGGACGCAGATAGATTTGAAAAACGCGCTCTCAGCAAACGGTCCAGAAACTTAGCGATTGTAAGATTTACACTCGCCGGCCCAGCAGCAGCAGGCAAACGAGCATGGCCACGATTCCTAGCGGCAGCAGCAGCCACGGCGATACGCCCATGCCCACCGGCAGCGTACCACATACGATCGCAATCGCTGCGACCAGCAGCGCATAAGGCAACTGAGTCCAGACGTGTGCGACGTGATCACAGCCGCTGCATTGCGACGACAGAATCGTCGTATCCGAGATGGGCGAACAATGGTCGCCAAAAATTGCGCCCGCCAGCACGCTGCCGATGCTGGCAACCAACAAAGGGTCGGACGAACTAACGCCTGCGCCTGTCGCTGCGAGCATGTGGTACGTGACGTTGATCACCAACGGCATCAAGATGGCCATCGTGCCCCAACTTGTACCCGTCGCGAATGCGACACCTGCTGCGGCCAGAAACACAATCGTAGGCATCCACCGCACGGCCACGGATTGGCGAATGAGTTCTCCCACGTAGCCTCCCGTGTTGAGTTGACCGGGCTCGCGGCCGGTCATGGCCGACAAGGTCCAGGCCAGCCACAGGATCGTGAGTGCCAGCAGCATGTGCTGGGCGCCCTCGAAAGCCGCGGCACGGATTTCGTCGAGCTTCAGAATTCGCTGAGTCCAGGTTAAAAACACAGCAGTGCCTAGCCCGGCGAGCGATCCATACACAAGTGCCAAGTACGAGTCGCCGCTGCCAAAGGCGTTGAACCAGGTGGGTTCGATCTCCGGATCAGCACGCACCGCTTCTCGGCCGGTCACCAATAGTAACGCGACCAGTACAACAACCGCGACAAACACCGGCAGCAATGCGTTGTACCAGCGATGAGGGACGTCAATGTTCGCTGCCGACGCCGCGCTTGACCGCAATGGTTCAAGCGCGTTCGCTGCACGGCGTTCGGCGGCCAACATGGGCCCGAAGTCTCGCCCCGTAATCGCGACGAGCGGAATAAACAGCAGCGCTAACAAAACATAGAAACGGAACGGTATCGAGGCAATGAATAGATTGAATCCGTCAGTCGGCGGCCCAACGAACTGGAGCCCCACGAGTCCTTCATTGATGAAGCCGATCTCTGTGGCGATCCAAGTCGAAACAAGCGCTAGCCCCGCTACCGGTGCAGCCGTCGAGTCGACCAAGTAGGCCAGCTTCTCGCGCGAGATGCGCAGCTTGTCGGTCAGCGGCCTCATCGTTGGTCCCAAGAGCAACGAGTTGGCATAATCGTCGAAGAATACGATCAGTCCCAGCAGCCACGTGACCAATTGCCCGCCGCGCCGCGTCCGTGCCAACGGTCCAAGCGCATCCACGACCCCATGCATGCCGCCCGAGCGAAAGATCACACCCACCATCGCGCCCATCAGCAGCGTGAAAGCAAATACGCGCAAATGATCTTCGTCCTTGAGACTCGCCCAAAGATGAATCTCGAACATCGCACCGATCGCCGTGATCGGATTCCATTTTGCAAGAATCAGCGCTCCAGCGAACACCCCGATCAACAACGGCACAATCACGCGCCGCGTGGCAATCGCCAGCACAATCGCCAACAGCGGCGGCATTAGACTCAACCAGCCATAGGGATGCTCGGGCATGAGTCACGGGAGAATGACGAAGTAATTACGAATTACGAATTACGAAATGCAAATGACAAATGACAAATGACAAGTGACAAGTGACCAACACAGTCAGTCTTGGGTGACACACAATTCCGCTACGACGGGCAATCGAATGGTGAACTCGGCACCGTGAGTGCTGCTTGCAACTTCGACTTGTCCACCGTGTAGCGTGACGATCCGCCAGCATTTTGAGAGGCCGAAGCCCAGGCCGCGGCCGGCTTCTCGGCCAGAGTAAAACGGATCGAAGAGGTGCCGGCGGACTTCCGGGGGAATGCCTGGGCCGGTGTCGCGGACGATGATCTCGGCCCACTGGCAGCCGTTCTCAGCGGCAGCTTCGCCGCTCGACGGCCGGGCTGCAACTTCGACGAGTCCGCCGCTGCCGAGCGCCTCCAACGAGTTGGTGATCATCGCCTTGAGAGCCACGGCGAGTTGACCCGCATCGGCCGATAGGACCAGTGACTCATCGCTTGCGAGGTGACATACTTCAGTCCCTTGCTGCGCCGCCTCACTTTCTAATTCCGCGATGACTTCATCGATCAGCGCGGCGATCTCCACCGGTGCTGGGTGAATTGCGGGAGGACGGGCGAACAGCATCATGTTGGAGATCATCTCGTGAGCCCGAAACGCCTGGCTGTTGATCGTCGCTAATTTGCGGCGTCGTTCCGGGTCCTTCTCATCACGCAACAGAGCTTGCGCCCGCGTCGAGATATTGGCCAGTGGGTTATTGATTTCGTGGCTGGCACCGTAGGCGAGTTCCTTCAGCGCTTCGAGTTTTTCGCGTTCGAGTGTCTCCGTGAATTCCGTTTCCAGTTGACTGAGCCGCGCGAGCTTTCGCACCAACAACGGCAGATGGCAGGCCGTGCCGTTATGCTCGGCAATGGTGTGTGAAGTCGTGGCTTCTGCCGGCAGGTTCAGCGATTCGCGAACCAGCGAAAACGGAGCACTCGGCGTGTTGCTTTCGGTTAGCTCTCGCAGACCGGTTGCTAACCACTGTGGAAGACACGAAACACCGGACTCGCATTCGTCCATAGTTACCGTTGGGCCGCTGCTGGCGAGCCACTCCAGCGCCCCGTGCAGCAGTCCCCACAGATAGGCTTGCTCGGCCTCTGGAGTTTGGCCTGCCAATTGCGATGCAGAACGCGCCGTGGTCACTCCGCGCTGACGTAGCTGTTGCCATCTTGCCAGCAGCGGCTCGTCGACAACCGGCTGCTGTGACAATTCCGTGTCAGACCATTGGAGCACGTGCAGAGCTGACTCGGACAACCAGACCGCGATATCGGCGACGCTTCGCATTGGCGCATCCGGCCAGTGCCGTGCACGACACACGGCCCACAGTGCGAGGGCCGGGTCGTGCTTCAGAACATCCAGCCACTGCCGTTGCCGTTGAAGCACGTCAGCGCAGAGCAGCGCTGCCATCGATTGCGCGGCGACGTCATCGGCGAGCGGCAATCGCCACACGCCTCGATCCGTATTCAGGCTCGGCAACAGTTGCATGCCGTGTCGATTCCCTTCCCAAGGTGGCTAGTGCTTTGTCAAAACGAAAAAGTGGGGCAAGCATCCTGCTTGCCAACTCGATTACCACGATTAAACGCAAGCTGGAAGCTTACGCCACGTAACCGGCCGACCCTAAAATTAAACTTTGACAAAGCACTAGGCCGCACGCGGCACAAAAAAAACGCGCACCGGCGCTGACAGGCATCGGTACGCGTGTGTACACACGACAATTCTGATCGATCCGGCCGGCGCGACCTATCGCTGCGTTCGATTAAACGCGCGACGTCGCTCGGTCGATCTCCAGCAGATCGCAAGCGCGATCCAATAGCCGCTCGACGGTGAACGGCTTGTGCAGGAAGTCGTCCGCGCCCGCTGCTTTTAAATCGGCGATCTTGTCTTGCTCGACCATCCCCGAGATGCAGATGATCTTCACCGCCTCCAGATTGCTGTCGCTGCGGACGCGCTGGCAGACCTCTTTTCCGTTGATGTCGGGCAACATCACGTCCAGCACCACCAAGTCGGGCCGAAACTCCTTGACCAGCATGCCGGCGTCGAAACCGTTGTTGGCCGTGCGGACCTCGAAGCGCGCGTCGCGCTCGAACACGTCGACCAGCAGTTCTACCAATTCTTCATCGTCGTCCACGACCAACACTTTGCGTTTTCCGCTTTCCAACGCATCGGTTGGAATGCCGTTGTCGCGCATGAAAGAAAACAGTTGGTCGCGGGGGATGCGGCGGAAGCGGCTGCCCGGGACGCGGAATCCTTTCAACGTTCCATTGTCGAAGCAACGAATGATTGTTTGCTGGCTGACCTTGCAAATCTTGGCCGCCTCACCCGTCGTAAAGACCGTCTTCGTAGTCATAAGTGAAATCCCTCTCCCTAGGCGATCAATTGACTAGCTTCCGTCGAGACGTTCCGAAGCTGCCCTGCACCAGGCTTTCCGAAATCGCCTAAACATCCGTGGTACACCACGTTGCGGCCAGTCCTTGCTCCCTCGTTACACAGAACTTCGCGGCGTATGTAAACGACACACCATTCCTGGATCGTTCCATCAGGTAAGCTCGTCCGGCTCTTCCAAAACTACCGAATTTGCCAACCGTCCGAATTATACCTAGTCAAAAAACCTAGTCAAGATTGATATTGTCGACGTAACATCCAACCAGCAATGCAGTTGTGGAACGCTTTGAGAAACCGCAGAAAAATGTCGGAGGCCGTTTGGGCGTTCTAGACCGCCAAATGCGACATCAAGTTGCTAGTTAAAACAGGTAAGGTAGGCAAAAGATGCGGCCTGTGTATGCCACGAGAGGCATTGTGACAGTTCATAAGTGCGCCGTGCGAAAGCCGAGCGTTCGGCTGCCGATCTAATGCGAAATTCGCGTTTTGAGGCTAGAGCGGTTTCGCTATACTCCGCGCCGCCTTTCACGTTCGCTGAATTCTGAACGCTGTTTCTCCTCATGATCCTTTGTCCGCTGATGAATTGCTTTCACCGAGTATGTGTCGTGTGGTTGCCAATCGCATTGCTAATCGGCTGCGGCGCGACGAAGTCCCAACGTGCGACCGAGCAGTTGCTCGTCTCCGACGCAGTCGACCAGGCCATTGCCAAGCTCGATTTCCGCGACCTGTCGGGGCGGAAAGTTTTCTTCGACACGCAATACGTGAAGAACATCAAGAACGCCAATGGGATTGAGTTCGTGAACGAGCAGTATGTCGTCAGCGGTTTGCGGCAACAAATGGCTGCCGCCAATTGTTTGCTGCAGGATAATCTGGAGGATGCAGAGATCGTCGTCGAAGCCCGCGTCGGCGCGTTGGGGCTGGATGCCAACGACGTGGTCTACGGGTTGCCAGCCAACGGCGCGCTCAATTCCGCCGCGGCGGTAATGCCACAAGCCGCTGCTCTACCCTCCGTTCCGGAACTGGCGGTGGCGCGCCGCAACAGCCAATCAGGCGCCGCCAAGATCGCGGTCTTCGCGTATGACCGGCAGACGAAGGAACCGATCTGGCAATCCGGCATCTCGCAAACCCGCAGCACGGCCAAAGACACATGGGTACTGGGCGCCGGGCCGTTCCAACGCGGCACGATCTACGACGGCACGCGGTTCGCCGGCGCGAGTTTGAACCTGCCGTTGATCCGCCCTGAGGACGACGAGCCCGAGGCACCGCTGGCGTCTTACCACAATGAAATGCACTTCCATCGCAAGCCGCGCGGCAGTGAAGATTCATCCCTGATACAGACGGTCGGCCACGACGAACTCGTGTTCCCCGATGCCCCCGCGCCGAACCTCCTGCCGCCCGCTATTGAACCACCGCCTGTGCATATCGATGCGCAGCTTGAGATCAATTCGAACTGATTTGTCCGGCCCGGTTCATAGGTCCGATCTTCGCGGCTGGTGGCCGTGATGATGCGGGCGGCAAGTTCGTCGTAAGGCAGATTCTCCGCCCGCCGGGCACGCACCCATTGGTAAACCGGCGATTCTCGTCTCCTGTGCACACGCAGCTTGCCTCTCGGCGCCCCGACGAAAAGAATTCGCACACGCCGCGCGAATTTCGTAGCTGCGTGTGCCAGAACGCGGAAGCCAACAATTCATTGGCAAACTTTCACGCAAATCCTTCAATGGCAAAATGATTGTATTTGTGTCTTTCGATGCGTTAGGCAGCGGCCAGAAGTCTTCTCGGCTGCAAAAACAAACGGCGTCCCAGCGGCTATCCCCGCGACGCCGGACACCGTTGCAGAATGGAATTGGCGTCGGTTGAGAAACTGAACTTGAACCTCGGGGCACCCGCGATCTGACGCGGTGGCGGACCGCCAACGAGCCGAACTGATGACGCGCCTCCGCAACATGGCCAGCCGGTACAACCTGCCGCTGATTTATTTACACTTGCTTGACGCTGACGATTTCAACCGACAGATCGTCGTTGTCAATCGTGTAGAACGCACGGAGTGGTTCGCGATCAATGAAATAAAAGCCTTCGCTCAGGTGCTCGCCCGCTGCTGCGGGGTTGTTATTCAGCGCCTCTTGAATCCGCCTCGCAGCGTTTATGACGGCCGCTTTCGACTGACTTGCTATTGTGATTCGCAAGACGTCGTCGACCGCTTCGAGTGAAAATACGATGTCGTAATTCACAACGCCTCTACCTTGGCGATTAGTTCCTCAACCGTAAACTTTCGTCCGTCGCTTCCGATGCGTGCTTTTGCGGCCTGAATTTCGTCTTCCGTTGGTGGGCGACGGACAATGCCTACGGAACGTCCTTGGTCATCAATCAATTCGATTTGACCTTCGGACCTGCGGATTTGTTCGGCAACGTCTTTCTGAACGACGATTTGAGCCATTTTCCGTCTCCTGTGCCTCCATTGTACCGCATCGCCGGATACCGTCCAATCAAAACCTCATCGGTCAGTTCGTACTTGTTTGGCCTCAGCACGTACTGCTTTCCATCCATAGCCCGAAACGAAGATTCTCTCCCCTCGTCTTCTCGCTCACCTGTAGCCTTTGTTGCCGCCTCGATGTCTGCGTTTCCCTGGTCAGTGTAAAGAACGTTGACCGGCTCGGCCGAGAAACGTGCAGAGAAAAAGGTAAGCGGCCGTGCTACTGCGGGGCTTGTAAGTTCTTCTTCGACCGCCAACGTCGTCTTTAGTAGGTGAGCGGAGAAGATCGGGCCGCGCTGGCCGTGGTCCAGTAGCGACTCGCGCGTCTCGGCGAAGAACGCGGCGCCTTCGGCGACAAACCATTCAGGCTCGTCCAAGCTCATATCCAAGTACTGCCGGTTGCGGCCGGCGAACATTGCCATTTGCAACAAGCCGGCACGCCAAATGCGCGGATATCGCTCACAGATGTAACGGACGGCGTTGCCGAATGTGATGCCGTGAGTGAAATCGAGCCAGCCGACATTATCGTTGACCGGGCGGTCGAACGCGAATTGATAATTGATGTCGTAGTGCAGCAGATTGCGGGCGGCGGCGGTCAGCAACGCGTCGTACAAAGTGGTCGGCCGATGGGTGGCGATGTTTTGGTGAACCCAATCCAGCGACTGTTTCGTAGTGATCGGAAATAAGGCAGATGCGTCGATCGCCGAATCGTCTTCGTCGGCGGGGGCTGGGCATGCAGCCATCGCCGGTGCGTACGCTGCGAATTCTGGCAACAGGTCTTCGCGCGTCGTATAAACCAGGTGCCGAGCCAGCGCCGGCAGCAGAAATGCTTCGAGATGTGCGCCGGCCAGTTGCAAAAACTGCCCCGTCTTGTAGACGTAAATCGCCGAGTGGCCGAAGTCGTTGTAATGCCAGACAGGCCGCAGGCTTCTGGGTGTTGTGGCGGGGCGTGGGGGACGACTTCGACGGGCGCGGTCAGATCGCGGCCATGCTCATAGGCCATGGCAGGCAGGCGATGATGAGCCATGTCGCCCAGCCCGCCTCCTTCGTGATCCCAATCGCCGCGGTGGCTGCCGCCGTTGCGATGCTCAACTAGCGCTCGCCAGCACCCGCGCCGACATAGCCCACGCCCATCTGCTGTCCGACGAACACGGCATCGTCGCCGCGGAAGTGCACTTCGAAGAACTTGCTGCTCATCACCGGTTGCCCCTGTCCGTCCGGTTTGTCGGTCCACTGGGCGAGGAGCTCTTTGGTCGCGGCATCGAAGACCTCACCCGTGTCGCACCAGGCGAAACGACCGTCGCGACTAAAGCAGATCCAGCCGTGAGTTTTTGCCGCCATTGGCACGACCTGTTTGAACTTTGGCGGCGTGACTGTGTTGTCGAACACGTGCAGCTCTTTGTAACCCTGATCGACAACCCAGACTTCCTTCTCGTCCGGCGTCAGGCCGACGCCGTGACAGCGAGACTTGCGATCGGAAAGATCGGGCCGCCCGACGACATGCGAGATCTTTCCTGTCGATAGGTCGCCAATCTCGCATCCGGGGCCGTGACCTTCGCGGTACAGATGGGTGTTGATGTACGCCAGCGTCTGCGAGCCGTTGATTGTCAGCGGTTGAATGACGCCGATGATGGGACCGACGCGCCGGATCACTTCGTCGGTCGCGGTATCAATCACAGAGAGCATGTCGTAGCGGGTCGAGCCGGCATAGACACGCCGGCCATCGTGGCTGACGATCAGATTGTGCAAGCCGCCGCTGGGTGATAATTCGATTTTCCTCAGCGTCTCGCCGGTCTCGGCGTTGACGACTTTCACGTATTTGTCGCTGCTCCACCAGCCGCCGGGCACGTACAGCTTCGCACCGTCGGGCGTGACGCCGATACGGTCCGCGCCGCCGTCCTGTGTGTCGTACTGAACTTCCCACAGCACTTTGTCCGTCTTCAGGTCTAAGCAGAGCAGCTTGTCGTTGCCGTGGCTAATCCACATTTTGTCCGTCGCCGCGCATGCACACGCGCCGCGGGTTCCGCCGAGTTGTGGCATTTCGATAAACCGCACGAGCTTGTGATTGTTATCGATGTCATAGACGTAGATTCCCTTTTCCCCAGTCCCTCCCGCGCCGTCGAGTGACGTGACATAAACGAGACGCGTCAGCTTGTCCTGAGCGACTGCGAGTTGGTTCAAGCAAGCGATGACAATTAAGAAGCCGAGCAATTGTCTCATGAGCATGATGATCTCCTCAGTAGGACGGATTGCCAATCCGTCCGTTTTCAAGGCCGGACGGATTGGCAATCCGTCCTACGTGATTTTGTAGAAAGCCCTTCGGTTAGAAACGCGACCAAGTCGTCGACTTCGTCTTCGCTCAAGTACAGCACCTCCAGCGCCTCGTCGCGATATACGTTCGCTTGGTCCGCGACGGCGCCGAAATTGTAATGTTCGACGACCTTCTTGAGTGTCGGAAACGAACCGTTGTGCATGTACGGCGCCGTTTTCGCAACTTCCCTCAGTTGCGGCGTACGAAAAGCCGCGTGGTCTTTGCTGAGTCCGGTGATCGCGCGGCGGCCGGAATCGTCGGGCAAGTTTAGGTCCGCCGTGCCGACATTATGAAACTGGTTGTCGGTGAGCTGCGAACCTGTGTGGCAAACCGAACAGCGAGCGCGGCCGAAAAAGAGTTGCATTCCGCGTGTGGCGCGGGCCGACAGCGCATCGCGATCACCGCGCAGATACACATCGAACGGCGTGTCGCTGGAGATAATCGTACGCTCGTACGCGGCCAAAGCCTGTCCGACGCGGCGGGCAGACGGCGGGCCGCCGAAAACCCGTTCAAACTGCTCGCGGTACTCGGCGATTCCACTCAGCTTCTGCTCCAATTCATTCAGCGGCAAATTCATCTCCGCCGGATTTTGGATGGGCAGCAGTGCCTGCTCTTCGATCGTCGCCGCACGCCCGTCCCAGAACAGCGACATGCTGTAGCCGACGTTAATCAAGCTGGGGACATGCCGCTGTCCCGGCCGACCGTCAATTCCCATTGCAAACTGCTGGCCGTTGCTGAAGCCTTTAATCGGATCATGACATGTTGCGCAGGCGATGCGATCATTGCGCGACAGACGCGAATCGAAGAACAATTCCCGCCCGAGCGAGATTTTGGCGGCCGTTGCAGGATTCTCGCGGGGATGCGTGAAGGGATCGAGCGGCGAGGGCAGTGAAATTTCGAGAGTGTCCGCAGCGGAGGTGCGCGACGATGGGATGCTTGGGCATGTGACGGCAGTCTGTTGAGCGCGAAGCGTAGCGTGGGCAAAGGCTGCCACAATCAGCACGAAAGTCGTTGCCGTGAGGCCCAGTCGTCTCATGTCGTGAGCACCTGAAGGCGGCATAGTCGATCTAATTTTCGTCCAACAATTCCACGGCCGCGAACTTTTCGCCTTCGAGCATGGCCAGACTCGCGCCGCCGCCGGTGCTGACGTGGGTGACTTTGTCGGCGAAGCCGAGTTGCTGAATGGCGGCCGCGCTGTCGCCGCCGCCGATGATGCTGGTGCCGGAGCCGTCGGCGATGGCTTGCGCGACCGCTTTGGTGCCGGCGTCGAACGGCGGCATCTCGAAGACACCCATGGGCCCGTTCCAAACGACGGTCTTCGCGCTTTTGGCAACGTCCGCGAACTGCGTGGCGGTCTGGGGACCAATGTCGAGCCCTTGATAGCCGTCGGGGATCTTGCCCGCTTCGACGACTTGCTTATTGCAGTCGCCGCTGAATGCATCGCCGCAGTGCGTGTCGACGGGCAGCATCAACTTATTGCCACCCGAGGCCAGCAGTTGTTTGGCCAAATCGACTTTGTCCTTTTCGACCAGACTGCCGCCGACGCTGCCGCGTTGAGCCAGCGAGAACGTGTATGCCATCGCGCCGCCAATCAGCACCTTGTCACAAATCTTCAGCAGGTTTTGAATGACGTTGATTTTATCTGAGACCTTGGCCCCGCCCAGAATCGCCACGAAAGGCCGCTCGGGATTTGAGATCGCGTCGCTCAGATACTGAATCTCTTTAGCGACCAGAAAGCCGACCACGCGCGGTTTGCCCGTCATCGCTTGCGGCACCGCGACCATCGACGCATCTTTGCGATGGCAAGTGCCGAACGCGTCGTTGCAGTAGATGTCGGCCATGTCCGCCAACGCTTTGGCGAACGCCGGGTCGAGTGTTTTCTCGCTCTCGCCTTTGTTGAAGCGCAGATTCTCCAGCACAACCACGCCGCCGGCTTGCAACGCCGCGACTTTCGCCCGCGCGTCGGCACCAACCGTGTCGGACGCGAATACAACGTCCTGGCCCAAGAGCTGAGAAAGCCGCTCGGCCGCGGGTTTCAAACTATATTTCGCGTCGCCCGGATCGCCGCCGCCTTTCGGACGGCCCAGGTGGCTTATCAGAATCAACCGCCCGCCGCGGTCAATTACCGAGCGGATCGACGGCAGCGCCTCGCTGATCCGCCGGTCATCCGTAATCTTCAGTTCATCGAGCGGCACGTTGAAATCGACGCGCATCAGCACCGACTTCCCGGCAACGTCCACGTCGGCAATCGACTTCTTAGCCATGACAGTTTCGTCTCTCGTCGTTCAACTGGTGTGAATGCGGTCAACCGTTTTGCACGTGGACGCCATTGTAGAAAAACTTCCGGCGGACGAAAGGCAGGGCGTGAGCCTGCGACACCAACCCGACTCGGCTTGCTGTAAAACGAGTTACTCGGCCGCGCGGGGCGTTGTGCGAAAGTATCGCTCGATGGCCATTCCCAATTGCCGGCCGACGGTGCGATAGCCGTCGGTCGTGCTGTGGGGCGTATTCCAGGCCGTTTCGAGCGTCACGGCCACGACGTGATTGCGCGTGTTGAACGAGACCCAGTTCTTGCTGATGTATTTCCAGTTGGGATCGTATTGGGGACCCGATTCGCGAAGCTCGCCTTTGTAAGCCAGCGGGCCGGTGATGTCGGCCTGTGACGCCGCCACGAACCGATCCAGATTTCGCCGCCCCACGTCCGCGAGCAACTCGCGCGGCGTTGTGAAATAGAACGGGTTGTTCGAGTCGGCACCCGGATTGTGCAAGTCGATGAACAGATCGAATCTGCCCGCTTGATCCTGCTGTTTGATTTTCTCCATTGCCGCCGCGACGCTGCGCCAATGCGGTTGGTCGCTCCAGTCGCGGTTGTGATCCTGCGGCACCTGACTCTTACCGCCGGCACCGATCGCCACGTTGTCGATGTCCATGATCGGCACGACGGTGATCAGCGATTGGCGGCGCAGCGATTGGGCCCGCGGATCGTCCGACACCAGCCACTCGACCAAACCGCGACAGACCCAACTTGACCCCGATTCCCAGGCGTGCTGCCGAGCCTGAATCCAGATGCCGAGCCGCTCGTCGTCGCTGACACCCGGCTCGCGGATGCGCAGCGCCGGCACCGGCCGATCGTCGCGCGTGCGGCAAAGTTGAAAGGCTTCCGCGTGCTCGCCGTGTTCGGCCGCCCACGTGACCAGTTGCTCTGCATCGCTGGGCACAAACGGCGGCCCCCATGCAAACCATGCTTCGGCGGAATCGATCTTCTGCTGGTAAACGATCCGCTTTCCCTCGCGACGGCCCGCGGCGGTCTGATGCCAGGTCGAGTTGTCGCTGCTGAACGCGGCGCGGTCGGGCGTGGCCCACGGAGCGTCCCCCACGTCCAACGTCAGCGTTTCGCCCGGCGTAATGCCGGTCACTTTCACATACCACCAACAAACCCAACCGCGGTCTTTGTGTGCCGTGGGTGAAAGTCGAATCAGCCGCGCGTTCTGATCGATCTCGTGCACCTGGCCGGAGCCGCCGGGGAAATCGAAGTCCACCCGCAATTCCGCACACGCAACGTCGCCGCGCAGGATACTCAACACAAACACGGCAATCGAAACGGAGCCGCTGGCCTTTGGAGTGCGGCGACTTGTCGCCGCTTTTGGAGTTTTCTTTTGGATCAACGGCGTCTCCGCATCATCGCGTAAGGTGACATCAAATTCCCAAAGCGGCTACGAATCGCCGCACTCCAAAGTGTGAGCGAAATCACGACGTAAGTCTAGCGCTGGGACGATGTGCCGCGCTGCTGCGCAGGCAACGATTTCACCATCGCCCTGGCCTGCTCGATTTCAACGGGCGAGAACCGCGCTTCGGTGCGGCCGTTGAAATGCTCGATCTTCAGTTGCGCCAACTGCTCCCAACTCAAATCGTTTGAGAAATGCCAAGCGGCAATCTGCGTGACGCGCTGGTCGTACTGGCCCTGTCCGAACAGTTCGAGCAATTCGCGCATTTCCGCTTTAGTAGTGAAGCTCTCTAGCGGCTTCAATTCGTACGGCATCCGCGCATTGGGCTCGGGTTTGCCGTACTCCAAACAAACGCAAGGCAACTTCTTCTTGATGACCTTGCCCGCCGGAATGTTGAAGATGCCGGCGTTGTTTTGACCGAAGGGGTCGTTCTGCCCGTTCTGATTCCCCATCGGACCGCCCAGCGCCTGCGGCGCTTGGTTGCCGCCACCTGGATTGTTGTTGCCACCGGGAAAGGCGTTAAGCAACCCGCCAGGCTGAAACTGCGCCAAGACCGGTAGCGCCGCAAACGCACCCGGCAGTCTGATTGCCAGCGGCCGGTCCGTCTTATTGGCAAGCTGCAACGTCACTTGTTGCGAGTCGCGCGGGATGAGCGTGACCTGTAACTGTCCGGACTGAATCGCCGTGAAAAGTTCCACGGCTTCGGCATCGGCAGGCGAATCCTTTCGCTCCGCCGCCCGCGCGACCGTTGTCGCGAGCACCAATGTCACAAAACAACATACGCGCGCAGAGTAACACATGAATTGAACAAACATCGTTTCGCCTCCTCTTCGTGTTCCTTTGGCCAGCCGGCTGTAGTTGATCAGCCGGCGGCCTCCCCTGTTGAAGCGAGCGACATTCTAACAGACCCGCGCCGAAGCTGTCAAAGCAAGGACAAACGGGGTAGTGATACCGTTTGGGCTCAGACGTACAGAATTCAATTTTGCCGGTACATGGTTGGTGTTTTCAAGTCGCGTTTTCGCCGGCAAAAATGAATTCTGTAAGTCTGAGCCCGGCCGCGGTTACAGCGCTGAACGTCAAATGGTATCACTACCACAAACGGGGCCAGCCCGTTGCGGCATTCGCGTTCCCTGGTTCCCAAGCTTCGGCTTGGGAACCAACGTCTTTGAAACTCTGCTTCTTGAATGGGGAAGCGGAGCTTCTAGCAAGTGCGTTCCCAAGCCGGAGCTTGGGAACGAGATCGCTTCGAGTGCCGGCGTGGAGCGGCGTCCCGTCGCTTGCAGCCATACGTGTTGCTGCCTAAACTGTAGTGCTTACCCACTGGGCGCGTAGCGTCCTTAGATTTCGTTAACAGCGCACTGGAGGCCCGTGTGGCGACGACAAAACCTGCTACCAGCACACAACTTATGAACGGCGCCGACATTCTCGTGAAGTCCTTGGTGGATCACGGCGTCGAAGTGCTGTTCGCTTATCCCGGCGGCGCGAGCATGCCGCTGCATCAGGCTCTGACTCGTTTCAAAGACCGTCTGCGCACGATCCTGCCGCGGCATGAACAGGGCGGGGCGTTTGCGGCTCAGGGTTACTCCCGCAGCACGGGCAGGCCGGGCGTGTGCATGGCCACCAGCGGCCCCGGCGCCACGAATCTGGTCACCGCGATCGCCGACGCGAAGCTCGACAGCATTCCGCTGATCGCCATCACCGGGCAGGTGCAGACGAAGGTGATCGGTACCGATGCGTTTCAGGAAACGCCCATCGTCGAAGTCTGCCGCGGCATCACAAAACACCATTACCTGGTTACGGACATTCACGACCTGCCGCGCGTGATGCGCGAGGCATTCCACATCGCCACGACGGGACGTCCGGGCCCGGTGCTTGTCGACATGCCCAAGGACGTGCAACAGGCGCAGTGCGTGCCGGACTGGGACGCGCCAATGAACCTTCCAGGCTACGAAATCAGTCCTCGCCACGCACGGCCCGAACAGATCAAACAAGTGGCCGCGGCGATTAAGCTGGCCAAGCGGCCGATGATCTACGCGGGCGGCGGTGTGATCGCGGCCGGTGCCAGCGAAGACTTGCGCGAACTGGTGTGCAAGACCGGTATCCCTGTCACGATGACCGTGATGGGGTTGGGCGCATTTCCCAGCGAAGACGCGCTGTCGCTGGACATGCTCGGCATGCACGGCAGCGTGTATGCGAACTGGGCCGTGCGCGATTGCGATCTGTTGATCGCACTGGGAGTGCGATTCGACGATCGCGTCACCGGCAACGTGAAAGAGTTTGCCAAGCACGCCAAGATCGTGCACGTGGACATCGATCCGTCGGAGCTGAACAAGAACAAGGACGCTCACATCCCGATCATCAGCGACGTCAAATACGCGCTCGAAGAGCTGAATAAGATCGTCGAACCCGCCGAAGACATTTCGGCGTGGGTCCGCCAGTGCCGCGAGTGGAAGAAATCGCATCCGTTCCATTATGACGAGGACTTCGACGGCATCCTGCAGCAGACGGCGATCGACGAACTGTCGAAGCTCACTCAGGACCGCAAAACGATCATCACCGTTGGCGTGGGTCAGCATCAGATGTGGACCGCTCAGTTTTACAAGTTCCAGCATCCGCGGACGTTCCTGTCCAGCTCCGGGCTGGGCACGATGGGCTTCGGATTGCCCGCCGCGATGGGCGTCCAAGCGGCTCATCCCGACGCACTGGTCGTGGACATCGACGGCGACGGCAGCTTCCAGATGAACATCCAGGAACTGGCCACGTGCTTCTGCGAGAACCTACCGGTCAAAGTGCTGCTGCTGAACAATCAGCATCTGGGCATGGTCGTGCAGTGGGAAGACCGCTTCATGCAGGGCAACCGCGCCCACACGTACCTCGGCCCGATTCATCACGCCGAAGCGACCGGCCAAGGCGACAGTGCCTACGCTAAAGAACGCTATCCCGACTTTGTGATGATTGCCAAGGGTTACGGCTGCGGCGCCGCCACGATCAGCCAACGGGCCGATCTTTTGCCGGCGTTGGAAGAAATGGTCAACTACGACGGCCCGTACGTGCTGGACGTCGAAGTGCCCTATCAAGAGCACGTGCTGCCGATGATTCCGTCCGGACGCACGGTCGACGACATGATCGTGGAATAGCTGCGCAGTCCAACGGACCCGGTTGCGACCGTAATTGACACGGGCGAATTGAAGGCTGAGAATCAAAGCAGCCCAGCGTCGATGTACCTAAGCAATTCGTTTTTGCAATCGCCGGCCGAACAGCCACGAGCACCAGCATGGCCACCCAGATCGAAGACCGAGCCGAAACGCCGGCCGAGCAACGATTCTTGTTGCGCGGTGTGGACTGGGAGACATATCAGGCCGTCTCCGAGGCACTATCGGGGCGTCACGTCAGACTCACCCACGAACCGCACGTCCGCGGTTCGGAATCGATCGATCTTACTTTAGCCCCGCCGCCGAATTTGGCAATCGAAGTCGACATCAGCCGCAGTTCACGCGACCGCTTAAGCATTTACGCGGCGTTGGGCGTACCTGAGATTTCGCGGTTCGATGGCTCGGCTTTGCACGTCTATCAACTGCAGGACGATGGCAGTTACACCGTCGCTGGGCAAAGCTCACTATTCCCTTTTCTCTCAATCTCCGAGATAGTCGGCTTCTTGCATCGTCGCGCGGAAATGGATGAGAACCGCCTGATCCGCGATTTTCGACAATGGGTGCGCGGGCAGGTGGATGCCTAGTGCTTTGTCACACCTAAAACTTCGGGTTGCCGGGGTCGAGTCTTCGAGCCCCCGGACGCCTGTTTTACTGGGGGCTCGAAGGTGTCACGCGACAAAGGCTCGACCCCAGCCACCCAACCCGAACACCAAAGCTGTGACAAAATACTAAAGTAACTTTGTCTGACGGCGGATCTCGTTCAGGCATTCTTGCATGCGGTCGTGATGCGTGCGGAAGGAGAGCACGCAGATGCGAATTACGTAGCGGCCGTGCAATGTGGTGGGTGTGAGGAAAACACGGCGCGAGGCGTTGATGCGGGTGCGGAGTTCTTCGTTCAGCCGGGTCAGCGATGGCTCGTCGAGACCGCGGCGGCGCAGGCGGAAGGCGACGATCGAAAGTTGCGGCTCGCCGATGATTTCTAGTTCGTCGCCTGACTCGGTGTTTAGTTCACCGTTGAGTTTCCGCAGTTCGTCGACAGCCCAGCGAGCCAAGTCGAGCTTTTCATCGAGATTGCGGCGGAACGGACCGATGCCGTGCAGCTTCAGCGGCAGCCACACGCGTAGACCGCGGAAATCTCGAGAAAGCTCGGGAGAGATTTGGCAGAAATCGACAAACTCTGGATCGTCTTGCATCGACGGCATGTAGTCGGCGTCGAGCGTGTGGGCGCGGCGCAGATGCTCGCGGTCGCGCACCACCAGACAGCCCGTGCCATAGGGCAAAAACAAACCTTTGTGCGGGTCGAGCGTGATCGAGTCGGCGCGTTCGATTCCTTTCATCGCCAAGCGGCCGCGGTCGGTGAGCATGAAGAAGCCGCCATACGCGGCATCGACGTGCAGCCACAGATTCTCTCGCGCGGCCAGATCCGCCAATGCCTGCAAGTCGTCGACCGCGCCAGTGTGCACGGTGCCAGCGTGACCGATGATGGCGAATGGCGTGAAGCCCGCCGCGCGGTCGGCGGCAATCTGATCGGCCATCCACTCGACGCGCACACGAAATGTGGCATCGACCTCAATCTTGCGCACATTCTCCGATGGAAAACCGGCCAGCATCGCCGCCTTCGTCACCGAGTGATGAGCCTGATCGGACGTGTACAACGTGGCCGAAAGAAAATCATCGGGCAAACGGCAACGGCGCGCCGTGACGATGGCCGACCAATTGGCCAGCGATCCGCCTGTGGTCAGCCACCCGCCGGCTTGCGATGGATAGCCGACCAGGTCGCAAAACCAGCGGATCACCGTGGCCTCGATTTGAGCCAGCGCCGGTGCCGCGATCCACACGCCCACGTAACGATTCACGGCATCCGCGATTAAATCCGCGACTGCCGCAACCGGCAATCCGCCGCCGGGCACGTAGGCCAAATAGCCGGGGCTGGCTGTGTTGTAGCTGCACGGAATCAACCGCTGAAACAGATTGCCGATGATGTGCTCGGCGGCTTGCCCATGCTCCGGCAGCGGCTCGATAACTGACCGAGCCAACGCGGCGGATTCAGAGCATCCATTGCTGTTCCAAGCCGGCTGATCGGGCAACGAGTCGATGTGTGCGGCGATGTGTTTCATCGCCAGTTCGACGAGCTCGCGCAGTTGATCGCCGGACAATTCGAGGCTCGTGTCCGGCGCGTCACCGGTCTTCATGGTGCGGCTTCGATGCGGTACAGGTGCGTGTCGGTTCTCAGAAACATCGCGCCTTCGACCGGCACCAATGACGCCAGCGTTCGGCCTTCGACAGAGTTCTTGGCCAACTCGGCGAACGTCGTGCCGGGCGCGATGACGGTTGTCGTACCGTTTTCGTCGAGAAAGTAAATTCGCCCCGCGGCAAACAGCGGCGATGCGGAGAAGTTGCCTCCCAACCGCTCTTGCCAGTGGACCTCTCCCGTCTTCGCATCCACACAGGTGGCGATGCCGCGGTCGCTGACCATGTACAGCTCGTCACCAACAACCAATGGCGACGGATTATGCGGTGCTCCCTTGTCCAATGTCCACGGAACGTGCGTCTCGGTCACATCGCCGCGCCCGTCGGGCCGAATCGCCAGCAGCATCGGGCTGTCGTAGCTGCTGCTGACGAACACCAACCCATGTCCAAACACCGGCCGCGGAACTACCGAATAGCCGTCGCCGTAACTGACGCGCCAAAGCTGTTCGCCAGTTCGCGGGTCGTAACTCGAAACTCCGCCGGCGCCGGGACTGATCAATTGCATCGCGCCGTCGATCTCGACCAACAGCGGTGTGCTGAAGGCAAACTTCTTCGGCGACTGATGCTGCGGCCGTTCCGTTTTCCAGCGCACGTTGCCCGACGATTGCTCCAGCGCCACCACATACTGCACGTCGCCGCCGTCGCAGTTGATGATTAGCAAATCTTCAAACGCCACGGGTGAACCGCCGGGTCCGTGCACATGATTGTATTTCAACACCGTTGTCCACAGCAGCTTGCCGTCGGTCGACAAACAAGCTGTGCCGTGATTGCCGTAGTGTACGAACACGCGATCGCCAACGATCACGGGGCTTGGCGACGCGTGGCTGTTCTTCGAGTGTACGCGGCCGGGGTTTTCGATCTGAAGTACTTCGACGTTGTGAATCTCGCGGCCGGTGGCGGGATCGAGACAAATGGCCCGCAGGGATTGCCCGCCTTGTTCATCGGCCACTCCCGTCGTCAACCACATCTGCCCGCCCTGAATCGCCGGCGACGACCAACCCAGTCCCGCAATCGGCGTCTTCCAAGCGACATTCTCCGTTTCGCTCCACGTGAGCGGCGCTTGCTGCACGGCCGAGTGTCCCTGTCCGTCTGGACCGCGAAACTGCGGCCAGTCTTGAGCCAGCGCTGTCAGCGGCAAGGTGCATAGCGCCAGCGAAACAAATCCAATACGTGACATCGAGGGTTCCTTTTCAAATCGTTAGATGGGTGAGGTTGGGCGGGTCAGCGTGCCACTGCTTGGAATTGAACGTGCGCTCTATTGCTTGAAGACTTACCACAATTCCAAGCAGTGCCAGGCGCGGTAGAGCGTCCGGCGTTGCGCCGCACTGCTTGACGTGGTGGCAGGGCGTCAATGCAGGCTAGGTCTTTACCACGTCAAGCAGTGGCACATTATTCTATCACTCACGTCATTTAATCGGCGAATAATCCGTTGGCGTCAGAAACTTGCTCTCGACCTTCATCACGATCGGGCCGTCTTTGTGCGATTCCTCGTACGCCTTCTTCCATTCGGGATCATCGCGGAACGCCTTCCACGACTTCTCTGCCGACGCGCGGTCGGGGTGGGCCAGGATGTAAACCAACGTGTTCTCGGCCTCCGGCCCGTCGTTCGGCGTCCAGTAGCCGACCAACTGCATGCCGTGTTTCACAAACAGCCGGTTGGTGTGATCGCGGAACCGCTTGTGCAGCGCCTCCAGTTTGCCGGGGTGCGCCGTATAGATCCGCATCTCGAAAACTCGATTCTCCACTTTCTTCTCCTCGCTCTTACCCGGCTCATCGGCCCGCGCCGCCGGCCCGAGCGTTACCAAGGCAGTCATGATAGTCGAACACACAATCGTCGTCAGTCGCAAGCGGCCGCTCATGGTCGTTATCTCCTCAGGAAAAACATCGTCGTTCATTTCTCAGACGCGAAATCACGTCGCACGTGGCGCCCAGTATCGTTGTTAACGCCCGCCGCGTCAATTTGCTGACGGCAAGTTGACGGATTCCCGGTGGCGTGGAATATACTGACGTCATGAACCGCCAACCTTTTTGCACGCCGCCGCGATGGTGGGAGCCGAGGCTCAGTCCGCGTTGGGTCAAGTTCACGCGGAAGTATCGCTGGAAGAAGTTGCGCCGCAGCCAGCGGCTGATGAAAATCGAAACCACGGGCCTGGAGCACGTCCAACAAGCGGTCGCCGCCAACCAAGGCGTGTTGATCACGCCGAACCACTCGGCGCACTACGATTCGGCGGCGTTGTACGTGGCGCTGGACCGCATTGATCAGCCGGTGTATTTCATGACCGCCTGGCAAGCGTTTGCCATGAGCAGTCGCTTCGAACGCTGGTTTATGCAGAAAGTGGGCTGCTTCAGCATCGACCGCGAGAGCACCGACCGGCAAGCGATGAAGCAAGCGGTGCAGGTCTTGCAGAGCGAACGCCATCCGCTGGTGATTTTTCCGGAAGGGGACATCTATCACACGACCGACTTTGTCACGCCTTTTCGCGAAGGGGCCGCGGCCATCGCACTGCTGGCCGCCAAGCGCGGCGAGCGGCCGGTAGTCGTCGTCCCCTGCGGCATTAAGTTCTGGTACCTCGACGACCCGACGGAACAATTACTGCAGGTCATGCAGAAATTGGAACAGCGCCTGTATTTGCGCACGCAGGCCGACCAGCCGCTGCCCGTGCGCATTCATCGGCTGGCCGAAGCCGCGCTGGCGTTAAAAGAGCTGGATCACCTGGGCCGCACGCGCGAAGGCCGCATCCGCGACCGCATTTTACTTTTGTCTGACGCGGTGCTTTCGAAACTGGAAGAGCGGCACAAGATTTCCAAAATCGGCGGCACCGCGCCCGAGCGTGTGAAGACGCTGCGACAAAGTGTGATTCACAAGCTCGAGGACCAGCAAGACCCGCCCACCGCAGCCAACGGCCGGCTGCCGCAACTGGCCCTGGACATGGAGGACTTGTTCTTGGTGATGCAACTGTACAGCTACCGCGGCGATTACCTGGCCGATAATCCGAGCATCGAGCGGCTGGCCGAAACGATCGACAAATTCGAAGAAGACATTCTCGGCCTGGATCTCCCCAATGTCCATGGCCGTCGCCGAGTGACCATCCGCTTCGGCCCGCCCATCGAAGTCACCGCCGCCGAAGGCCGCCGCGACGGCGCCGCCCAACTGACGCATCGGATCCAAGACCACGTGCAGCAGATCATCAACGACCTCAACGGCCTAAGACGCACCACATCCCAGAACGTCGCCGCGCCCGCGGTAACATAGTCGCGCACCAGAACGCCAAAAAAGAACGGCCTGTCCAAACTTGCGTTCGGACAGGCCGTCTTTAAATCGTCGCGTGAAGCTAGGCCAACTTAGCGGACCAAGTTGGACGTGGCGTGCACGACGTTGCGCGGGCTGGGAATGAAGGCCGAAGGATCAACCACCGGAGCCGGAGGCATCGGGGCGTCGACACTGGGGGCCGCAGCCTTGCCACCTTCGCAACCGTAAGCCGCTTCGCAACCGCAAGCCGCTTCGCAACCGCACTTGCCGTCGCAATGGCTATCGCAGTGGCTGTCGCACTTGCTCTTGCAGCAGCTTCCGAAGATCTTGTCCAGCAGGCAACCGCCGCACTTGCTCTTGCAGCCGTTGTCGCAGCCGCACTTGTGGTCACAGCCGTTGTCACAGCCGCACTTGTGGTCACAGCCGTTGTCACAGCCGCACTTGTGGTCACAGCCGTTGTCACAGCCGCACTTCTTCGCACAGCCGTTGTCACAGCCGCACTTCTTCGCACAGCCGTTGTCGCAGCCGCACTTCTTCGCACAGCCGTTGTCGCAGCCGCACTTCTTCGCACAGCCGTTGTCACAGCCGCACTTCTTCGCACAGCCGTTGTCACAGCCGCACTTGTTATCACAACCGCATTTTGGTGCGGCGCAGCAGGTGGGGGCGGAATCGCATCCGCAACCACCGCCAATCCCGAGCATCCGGTCGAGCAGTTCGAAACCGAAGCTCTGTGTACATAGGCCGAGGCCCAGTACCAACGATCCTAATAGAATGTTCCACTTCATCGAGCCATGTCTCCTTTACTATGGAACTGTCGAACTGGCGCGCTTCCCGTCCCGGCCAACGCGTTGTTGAATGATCACGCCAGACTTCGTGTCTGGCGAAAGCATTCGGGCCTTTTGCGGGGTCTCTTGCGAGATCCCTTCGAGGTGTGTTGCGTTGGTAGGGTCGGGTTGGGGAAGGTGGGTCGCAACCCGCAGTTCACACGGTGTGTTGCGCCAGAACCGGTCGAGCCACTCCTTGACTCGATAAGTCCGCTCCGGTTGGCCCAGACCCGATTCGCATGTCACGGGGACAGGCGAGTCGAGTCGTGTGTCAACTACCGTATCGGCGCGGTTGGCAAGGGGCCTTGAACGTTCGGAAACAATTTTCACCAAGTGGTTTACATCAACTGTTACGTAAACCCTGACGGCCTCGTAAGGTGGTCAAACCTTAACGGCCGTAGCATCGAGAGGATCGCGACAACGTACCTCTGCAAGAGGGGCGGCAGGCCGCTTCGTCGTTTCACCGCGACCCAAAGCGTTCAACGAACTGGTGCGCCTGGCTGCGGTAGTGGTACATTTTGGTAGCCGAAGTCGTGAGACTTCGGAAGTGTCACCACTTCCGCTACGGCAACTTGTACCACTACCCTGGCTGCTAGGTTCTGGCCCTCGGCCCCTCGTTCTGGTATACTCCACGCAATCATCAATCCTTATGATCCCGCCTCCCGCGTTTTGTCGCTCTCGCCTGTCATGCTCCAGAAGACCAGCCCTAGCGGCTATGAAATCGTTGACTTCGCGGAAATTGCCGGCGTTGCCTGCCCCTGCGGCACCGCGCGGCGGGCCTTTGCGGATGTTGATGATTACCCCGGCACCATCCACGTCACCGAGATTTCCGCTGACGCCCAAGTGCATTACCACAAGCAGTTGACGGAGACATATTACTTCCTGGAATGCGGCCCGGACACTCGTATGCAGTTAGATGACGAACTGATCGACGTGCATCCCGGCCTGTGCATCATGATCCGGCCCGGTGTGCGGCACCGGGCGGTGGGACGCGCGAAGGTGCTGATTGTCGTGCTGCCCAAGTTCGATCCGGAGGACGAGTGGTTTGACTAGAAGGCAATTCAGTACCGTAGCCGAAGTTGTGAAACTTCGGAATTCTCAATTCAGTACCGTAGCCGAAGTTGTGAAACTTCGGAATTCTCGAACCTTAGAAATTCTCACGAATTCCGCTACGAGACGCGCGATTTAAAATGCCCTCCGGCGCTTGCTCGACTGAGCACCGCCGCATATTCTAAAACTGATCCAATTTGACTGACCCGCATAACCGAACCCAATCGAGTCTCCTATGAAACGGCACAAGTTTGCAGATTCGCTGGCACTGGCCGGCTTGTTGATCGCTCTTTCGATTCCACTAGCCGGCTGCACCGGCCCAGTGCGCTCGACCAGTCACACGACGACGGCACCTGGGCTCAAACCGATTCAACCGGTTGCTCCTCCCATCGCCGCAGCGCCGCAAGTTGTGACTGACAAAGCGCCGAGTGTCGCCGAAGAGCCGCCCGCGGCAACGACTGAAAAGCCGGTCGAGCCGACCGAAGTTGCAGTCGCAGAGCCGGCAGAAGTTACCGAAGCCCCGGCCGCCGCCGAAGCAGATCCGCTCGACTGGCATTATTGGCGCGGCCCGGAATACAACGGCATCTCGCGCGAGACCGGATTGGTCGACGACTGGAATCCCGACGGCGGCGAAGGCAGCAACGTGCTCTGGAAGAATGAAGAGGCCGGCACGCGCAGCACGCCCATCATTATGAACGGCAAACTGTACACGATCACGCGCGATCAGCCGGGCACCGAGTTAGAGGGAGAGAAGGTCGTCTGCTTGGATGCCAATACGGGCGAAAAGATTTGGGAGAACCGCTTCAACGTCTGGCTGTCCGACGTGCCCGACACGCGCGTCGGCTGGTCGTCGGTCGTCGGCGATCCGGCGACTGGCCATGTGTATGCGTTGGGTGTGTGCGATTACTTCCTGTGCTTGGACGGCGAAACTGGCAAAACGATCTGGTCGCGTCCGCTGCACGAAGAATTCGGGATGCTCAGCACCTACGGCGGGCGCACCAACTTCCCGGTGGTTTGCGACGATTTAGTGATTATCAACGGCGTGATTATCGGCTGGGGCGAGATGGCTAAGCCGGCGCATCGGTTCCTGGCCTTCGACAAACTGACAGGTGAGGTCGTATGGTTCACCAGCACGCGTCTGTTGCCCGAAGACACCACGTACAGCTCGCCCATAGTAACCGTACTAAACGGGCAAAAGGCTTTGGTATTCGGTTCGGGCGACGGATCGGTGTGGGCGTTGCAGCCGCGCACGGGCCGCGTGATTTGGAAGTATGAACTGTCGCGGCGCGGTGTCAATGTCGCCCCGGTTGTGGTCGGCGACACCGTTTTCTGCGGGCATAGCGAAGAAAACCCAGTCGGCACCGCAATGGGTGCGTTCGCCGCGATTAATGGCACGGGGAAAGGCGACATCAGCAAGAGCGGTGAACTCTGGAGAATCGAAGAGCTGATGATCGGCAAGAGTTCACCCGTGGTTGTTGATGACCGCGTGTACTGCGTGGATGATTCGGGCAAACTGTACGTGCTGGACGCCAAGACCGGCGAAATGATCGGCCGCAAGATGACGCTGGGCACGATGGGCCGAGCTAGCTTGCTGTACGCCGATGGCAAGATTTACGCGATGGAGGGCAACGGCCGCTGGTACATTCTCACGCCGGACGAACAGGACGGTGTGAAGGTACTGAGCAAGGGCCGGTTGCCGTCAGGCGAAGAGTGCAATGCTTCGCCCATCTGCTGGCACGGCAAACTCTACATTACTTCCGCAGGTGGCTTGTACTGTTTGCAAGACAAGAGCAAGGAGCATGGCGTGACACCTCGTCCGCCCGAAGCGCAGGAGAATCCGGTGGAAGAAGACCCGCAGCCAGCGCACGTGCAAGTGGTACCCGCCGAGTCGCTGATGCAACCGGGCAAGTTGCAAACATTCAAGGTGCGTCTATATAACTCAGCGGGACAGTTCCTGAAGGAGTCAAGCGCCGCGTACGAACTCAGCGGGCCGGGTCAGATCGGCGACGACGGTACGTATCTCGCACCCTCCGACGCGGCTCATGTGGCCTCGATGGTGAGCGCCAAAGTCGATGACTTGCCGCCGGGCAATGCACGCATCCGCATTGTGCCGCCGCTGCCGTGGCAGTTTGATTTTGAAGGACTCACGGACTTGCCGGTCACATGGGTCGGAGCGCGGTACCGGCACGTGATTCGGCCAGTGGACGGCAGCAACGCCGTCGTCAAAGTCACGACGATTCCCAAGGGCACTCGCAGCCGCGCGTGGTTCGGGCCATCGGACCTGCACGACTACACGATGCAGTCCGACGTGAAAGGCGCCCTGACCGACAACAAGATGCCCGACATCGGATTGATCGCTCAGGGATACGAGATGGACTTGCAAGGTGCCAGCCAGAAACTGCAAATCCGCAGTTGGGTGCCGCACGACAAACGCACGCAAGCCACCGTCGACTTCCCGTGGGAGCCGAACGTTTGGTACGTGATGAAACTGCAAGCGTCGGTCGCGGGCGACACGGCCGTGCTGCAAGGCAAGGTCTGGCCGCGCGATCAAGACGAGCCGGCGGAGTGGACGCTGGAAATTATCGACGAAGCACCCAACGTCAGCGGCAGTCCCGGCTTGTACGGCAACGCCAAAGACGCTGAAATCTACTTGGACAACCTGTCGGTTACGCCGAATAAATAACCCACCAACTCATCGCAAGATGACCCACCTGTTAACGGAGAGACTCTAATCATGAAGAACATCTACGGTACTTGGATGATGATTTTTACTTCGCTTGTCTTGGGCACCATGGCCTCGGCGATGGTGTCCGGCTGCCAACAATCGCAGCCGCCTGCAAGCGTCGAAGAAGAACCCGCACAACCTGAAATCGAGATTCCCGCTACGCCCAGCGAAACACCCCCCGCGATCGAAAGCGCGCCTGTCGAGCCCGCCACGACGGATGGCGACAAGAAGCCCGAATCCGACTCGCCGCCGGCGGAAGAAACTAAACCGGTGCCTGAAGTAAAACCAGAACCGGAACCCAAGCCCGAACCGGAAGCGAAGAATCCCAACGGCGACGCTGCGGTCTCGGCGGATAAACCGGCAGTCAAGCTGGCAGCGGTGGATAAGAGCGCCAACGCCCAGATTAAGCCGGGCGACTGGACACAGTGGCTGGGCACAGCATTTCGTAACAACGTTCCCGAAGCGAAAAACATTCCGACCGAATGGGACATCGGAGCCTTCGATCGCAAGTCCGGCGAATGGCAGAAAGACGATGCCAAGAACGTCAAGTGGGTTGCCCGGCTGGGCAGTCAAAGTTACGGGAATCCAGTTATCGCCGACGGACAAATCTATGCCGGGACGAACAACGGCGCCGGTTATCTGAAGCGATACCCTTACGATGTGGACTTGGGCTGTTTGCTTTGCTTCCGCGAGTCCGATGGCCAATTCCTCTGGCAGCACTCGAATGAAAAGCTGCCCACCGGCCGCGTGCATGATTGGGAGTTGCAAGGCGTTTGTGCCACGCCGTTCGTGGAAATCGAAACCAAGCGGCTGTGGTACATCACCAACCGCGGACACGTTGTCTGTCTGGATGCCGAAGGCTTTTACGACGACGAAGATGACGGCCCCGTGAAGAATGAACTGGGCCGGTTGTTCGACGTGATGCGAAACGAAGATCCCAACGCGGATCAAGTTGGCGGCATGGTCACGGCATTGAATGAAGGCAAGCTGACCGATCAACTGCGGACGAACTTTGCCGCGGCCGGTGTCGAATTGCCCGAAGACGCTGCCGTGAACATCGGTGAGGCCGATAAGAAGTGGACGGTCGCCGCTAAAGTTGGTTCTTCCGAACGCGAATTCCCAATCAACTTGGTTGGACCAAAGCTCAGTGCTTACAAAGTCATCACACCCGACGACAAAGACGAAGCCGACGTGATCTGGAGCTTCGACATGATGAAGGAATTGGGCGTCTCGCAGCACAACATGTGCAGCAGCTCGATCACCATCCTGGACGACGTCATGTTCCTGATCACCGGCAACGGCGTCGATGAGTCGCATCTAAACATCCCGGCGCCGGAGGCACCGAGCTTTGTGGCGATGGATAAGAACACGGGCGAGGTTTACTGGACCGACAAATCGCCCGGCATCAACATTCTGCACGGCCAGTGGTCGTCGCCCACGGTGGCGGTGCTTGGCGGCGTGCCGCAGGTTCTGTTTGCCGGCGGCGACAGTTGGCTGTACAGCTTCCGCGCCGACAAAGGCACGGACGGCAAGCCGGAGTTGCTCTGGAAATTCGACGCCAATCCGAAAGAGTCGAAGTACATCCTCGGCGGCCGCGGCACGCGCAACGAGATCATCGCCACGCCGGTGATTTACGACGGGCTGGTGTACATGGCCGTCGGTCAAGACCCGGAGCACGGCGAAGGCATCGGCCATCTGTGGTGCGTCGACCCGACGAAGCGCGGCGACGTGAGCCCGCAGTTGGCCGTGAACGTGGCCGATCGCACCAAGCCGATATCCGTTAAACGGCTGCAGGCGGTCGTGCCTGAGGAGGGCGACCTGGCCATCGACAATCCAAACTCGGCCGTGGTCTGGCATTTCAGCGAATTCGACCGCGACGGCAACGGCAAGATCGACTTCGAAGAAACGATGCACCGCACGATCGGCACCGTGGCCATCAAGGACGACCTGCTGTTCATCTCCGATTTCAGCGGCCTGTTCCATTGCTTGGACGCCAAGACCGGCAAGCCGTACTGGGTGTACGACATGCTGGCCGCCGCCTGGGGCTCGCCGCTGATTGTGGACGGCAAGGTGTACATCGGCGACGAAGACGGAGACATCGCGATCTTCAATCTCAGCGCCGAGGAACAGGAACCACTGAACGAGATCAACATGGACAACGCCGTGTACACCACGCCCGTGGTGGCCAACGGTGTCCTGTACATCGCGAACAAGTCCTATATCTTCGCCATCCAAGAGCCGTCGGCCGAGTAACGAAGCGATGCTGAAACGAGTGCTCGACGTCGGGAACTGCGCCGCGGATCACGGGGCGATCCGGGCGCTCATCGAAGAGAATTTCCGCGCCGAGGTTGTGCCAGCGCACGGCGCCGCTGACGCGCTGCAAGAGTTGCGTGCGCAGGCGGTGGCATTGGTACTCGTCAACCGCAAGCTCGATCGCGATCACAGCGACGGCCTGGATGTGGTTAAGCAGATTAAATCACAACCCAAGCTCGCGGCTGTTCCGGTAATGCTAATTACAAACTTCGCCGAGCACCAACAGTCGGCCGTGCAGTGCGGCGCGGAACCGGGCTTCGGCAAATCCGAACTGGACCGGCCCGAGACGCTCGCCAAGCTCAAGAAGTTCCTTGCTTCGTAAACCGCAGCCAACACCATAGCCATAGCTGAAGTCGCAGGACTCAGCGCGTCGGGTAGTCTCACGACTTCGGCTACCCGCGACTACTTCTCTTCGTTTACCGGCTCGGCAGCGGGCGGTTGTTCGGCTGGGATGCTGCTGTCACCGGCGTTCAGGAATCGGATGCCGGCGGCCACGGCGTAAGCCGCGTCTCGATTCTGCGGATTCTGTGCCAGCGTCCCGTCAGCCACCTGCAAATCAACCGTGTAGACGCGTCCGCCAGTGATTGTCTGCAGAATCTGCCGTTCGACAGGGACCTTCCGATCGAAACTGGTGCCGCGAAAGTTGATGAGGGACTTGCGAACGTGGCGCACATACGGCGTGTCGCCGATGATCATGGGCAGCGCCGGCTCGAGCACGTCTTGGCGGTCCGCCAACTCCTTGGAGATCAAGTCGGCGAACTTCTGCAGGTCGTCCTTGGTCAGCGTTTGGATTTCGCCGTATGAAGAATCTTCGCCCGTGATTTCGATGCGTGGCAAGTCGGACGAATCGGCCGCGACAAAGCGCGCCAAGTACTGCGCACCCCGCGGCGGAACTTTCCAGTCCTTGGGCGGAGCGACTTCGATCCGGCCGCTATCCAGCGGCGGCAAATAGTCGCCCAGCGGCGGCAGCGTGTTTGCCGACACGACCTTAACCCCCGGACCGCCGCCCCCGTTTGCCGACGGCGTATCCGTCGAACCACCACAGCCGGCCAGAACAAACAACGCCGCGAGACAGATTCCTGATCGTATTGTTCCGCTTTGCATGAACGTCGAACCTCCACAATCTGCCAAAATGAAACCTTCGCCACCATTTACGCCGCTCATCATAACGCCGCCACGCCCCATCGCCTATGGAGTGCGGCGACTCGTCGCCGCTTTGGGAGTTTTTAGGATGTTCGGCCGCATTGTTACTCTGAACGGGCGCGGCTGTGGCATTCCGGAACCGCCGCAGTTTCCCTGTTCAGGGAAGTGGCCCGCGAATCACGGCACATCATCATCTGCTGATCGTCCTTGGCAGTGAATCGCAGCATCAGGAACTTGTGCGCACACCAAAACTCCTGCGCCGCCAGTGAGCAGCGAATCGCCAGCGCAGGGGCACGGCCTACTCTTCGATCACTTCTTTGACTTTTTGCACGAAGTGTTCGGACTTGCCGGAAGCAGTCAGTTCGGCCGCCTTTTTCTCGGCCTGTTTCTTCTGGCTGTATTCGTACAGAGCGACGCGCTTCATTGACTGGCTGTACACGCCCCAGAACAGCTTCATGCGCACGTCCGCCGGATCCTTGGATCGGCTCTTGCGTTTGGCCGTCTTGCGTTTGGCCGTTTTCTTCTCCGGGGCCACGCCGGCCTTCTCCGCCGCCTCTGCCTCTTCCCGTAACTGCTTCCGATTTACAACTTTACGCGCCATAGAAACTCGCTGCTGAAAAGATAAATACCGGGCCGCGCCACACCCCCAAGTAGTTAGCACTGGGAGAACGAGCCGTATGATATCGCATTTTCGATCCGCTGGAAAGTTGGCGAAGCCATGAGACCCGAGGATTCTGCCGAAGTTAATCAGCGGCGGTGTTCGGTTCATCGGCCGCATCGTCAATTGGCGTGGCACCCGAGGGCGGTGTGCCGTGGCCTGCGCGGACGTATCTTGTTCGCAATCGGGCGTAATCGGCGGCGGTGGGAAGGTCGGCAGTCGTTTGGCCGCCGGCGACGGCCTGGTCGAAGAGCGTTTTCAGAAACGGCCGACACCAGCCGCAGCCCGTGCCGGCGCCGAAACAGTCGCTTAATTGCGCGGGACGCCTGGGTTGCTCGACGCGAATATAGTTAATCACCTTCCGCTTGGTGACGTGAAAGCAGAGACAAAGTTCTTCGTCGAGTTCCACGGTTCACGGTCTCCACGGCGTCGAGCGTCTTTTCTCGTTAATGGGTGTAGCCGAACTCGCCAGAGTTTGGTTTTCCCGAGATCCGGCAAAAGTCTGGCGACTTCGGCTACCCTTTTACTCAGTCGCAGTGGCCAGCCGCAGCCCGATGCGGCAGGCGTCGCGGAAGTCGGCTACGTCGAGCGCTTCGCTGGTCATGTGCTGGTTCAGTTGCCCACAGCCGAGCGTGACGGCCGGGATGCCGTGCGCGACCAGCCAGTTGGCGTCTAGCCCGCCGTTGGTGACAGCCCGCTGCGGTTCGCGGCCCGCCGAACGCACGGCGGACTCGGCGGCCAGCACACACGGTTCGTCTTCTGCCAGGCGGAACGATTCGTAGTCCAGCCGCCCGTCGATCCGCACGCTGCCGCTGGCTCCTTCTACATTCTTCACCTCGCGAGCCGCATTGGTGAAGGCCCCTTCGATGGCGCTGACAATCTGTTGGCGGAACTTGGGATCGTGGCTGCGTGCTTCCGCGCGGAGCACGACGCGGTCGGTCACCACGTTGGTTGCCTCGCCCCCTTGGATAAAACCGACGTTGCTCGTGCCGTGGCTGCCGTTCTTGTGAATGTCGCCGTGCCAGCCGCCGCGCTGCAAATCGGCGATGGCCAGCGACGCGATGGCGATGGCACTCACGCCACGTTCCGGCGCACCGCCCGCGTGGCTGGCGATGCCCGTGCACTCGATCGTCATCCGATAGCCGCCCGTCGCACCGACGGTGACTTTCACGGGCGAGCCCCCGTCCCAATTGAACGCCAGCCGCGGCTTGCCCAGCAAACTCTTCTGCACCAGCCGGGCGCCGTGCAGCCCCGTCTCCTCTTGAACGAACCAGCAGAACGTCAGTGGCGGGTGCGGCAGTGTCTTTTGCAAAATCTCCAGCGCGGCAGACAGCAGCACGGCCACGCCGGCCCGGTCGTCGGCACCTAGCCCGGTTGCCGGGTCGGCCGACCGCACGAAATCACCTTTGAGCGCCGGCTTGGAGCCAACGCAGATCGGCACCGTGTCCATGTGAGCCGACATCATGCGCCGCGGGGCCCGCAGCGTGCCGGGCAGTTTCAGC
>JBGTKH010000562.1:0-5488 GCA_041744735.1 Pirellulaceae bacterium
ATGATCGCCGACCCCTTCGATCACCGCCCACGCGCCGCTGTTGCGAACGCAGAACCGTTCGGCGGCGCGGCCGCGGAAGAAGGCCTGTCCGCCAGTCGCGCCGTACAGCACGACGTTGCCCACGATGATGTTCTCTTCAGGAGCGAAGGTGCTTTCCGCGGGCGGGTAAATGATCATGCGGCCGCCGGACAAACCTTTGCCGACGTAGTCGTTCGCGTCTCCCTCCAATTCCAACGTGACGCCGCTGGCCAAAAACGCGCCGAAGCTCTGTCCCGCTGAACCGGTGAACTTGATGTGAATCGTGTCGTCCGGCAGTCCCTTTTCGCCCCACTTCTTCGCGACGTTGTGACTCAGGATGGTGCCGACGGTGCGGTTGGTGTTGATGATCGGCAACTCAAACTTGATTGGGTAGCCGGTGGCCAGCGCGGGTTCGGCCAGTTCGAGCAGTTTGTTGTCCAACGCTTTGTCCAAGCCGTGATCCTGCGACTTCGTGCAGAAGACGCCGACATCCGCGCGGAGCTTATGAGCGGGCACCAAGATCGGCGTGAGATCTAATCCGTCGGCCTTCCAATGATCGATCGCGGCCACCGTGTCGAGCACATCGGCGCGGCCGATCATTTCGTTCACCGTGCGGAAGCCGAGCTTCGCCATGATCTGCCGCGCGTCTTCGGCGACCATGAACAAATAGTTGACGACGTGTTCGGGTTTGCCGACGAATTTCTTGCGCAGCACCGGGTCCTGCGTGGCGATGCCGACCGGGCAGGTGTTCAAGTGACACTTGCGCATCATGATGCAGCCCAGCGTGATCAGCGGCGCGGTGGAGAAACCGAATTCCTCGGCGCCCAACAGCGCGGCGATCACTACGTCGCGGCCGGTCTTCAGGCCGCCATCGGTCTGCAACACCACGCGGCTGCGCAGGTCGTTCAGCACCAGTGTCTGATGCGTTTCGGCGAGCCCCAACTCCCACGGCAGACCGGCGTGTTTGATACTGGTCAGCGGCGAAGCGCCGGTGCCGCCCGTGTCACCGGAAATCAGAATGTGGTCCGAGTGCGCCTTGGCCACGCCCGCGGCGACGGTGCCGACACCGACTTCGGAGACCAGCTTGACGCTGACTCGCGCCGACGGGTTGGCGTTCTTCAGGTCGTGGATCAGTTGCTTGATGTCTTCGATGGAATAAATGTCGTGGTGCGGCGGCGGGCTGATCAGACCGACGCCGGGCGTCGAGTAGCGAATGCGAGCGATTGTCTCGTCGACCTTACGGCCGGGCAACTCGCCGCCTTCGCCGGGCTTGGCACCTTGTGAGATTTTGATCTGCAATTCGTCGGCGTTGGTCAAATACCAGATCGTGACGCCGAAGCGGCCCGAGGCGACTTGCTTGATTGCCGAGCGTTTTGAATCGCCGTTGGGCAACGGCTTGAATCGTTCGGGGTCTTCGCCGCCTTCTCCCGTGTTGCTCTTGCCGCCCATGCGGTTCATGGCGATGGCCAGCGTCTCGTGGGCTTCGGCCGATATCGACCCGAAGCTCATCGCGCCGGTGCAAAACCGCTTGACGATCTCGCCGGCTGGTTCAACGTCTTCCAGCGGAATCGGGCCGCCGTTGACGCCGGCTTTGAACTTCAGCAAGCCGCGCAGCGCACAGGTTGTTTGCGCGTCGGCGTTGGCGTGTTCGGCGAACCGCCAGTAAGCGTCGCGGCTGTTGGCTCGCGCGGCCACTTGCAGATCGGCGATGGCTTGCGGGTCCCAGGCATGGCGTTCGCCTTCAGCACGCCAGTGAAATTCGCCGGGGTTAGGAAGCGACGGCAGCCGATCGTCATCGCGTTCCGGATAACCCAACGTGTGACGCCGCAGCGCCTCTTCGGCCAGCACGTTCAGGCTCACACCTTGCACGCGGCTGGCGGTGCCGGTGAAGCAGCGGTCGATCACTTCGTCGCGCAGACCGACGGCCTCGAAAATCTGCGCCCCCTTGTACGACTGCAACGTTGAGATGCCCATCTTGGCCATCACCTTCAGCATCCCCTTAGCCACGCCCTTGCGATACGCGGCCACGACTTTGTCGTCGTCGGGATAGTCGTGCGAGTCGATCAGTCCGTCGCGGCGGGCTTGCCACAGCGATTCAAATGCCAGATACGGATTGATCGCGTCGGCGCCGTAACCAACCAGCAAGCAGTGATGATGCACTTCACGGGCCTCGCCCGTTTCCAGCACGATGCCCAGCCGCGTGCGATTTGCCTGACTCACCAAATGATGATGCACCGCGCCGACCGCCATCAAGGAACTGAGCGGCACGTGATCCTTGTCGATGTTGCGGTCCGAGAGCACGACCAGGCTGTAACCTTCGTCGATCGCCGATTCGGCCTCGGCACAGATGCGATCCAGCGCGGCCAGCATTCCCTTCTTGCCGGCCGACCGCGGGAGCGTGATGTCGATCGACTTCGTGCGCCAGCCGTTGTGATCCATGTGCTTGATCGCCGCCAACTCTTCGTTGGTAAGAATCGGATGCGGCACGAGCAGCCGGTGGCAATGCCGTTCGGTCGTCTCCAGCAGATTTGCTTCGGGACCGATGTAGCACTCCAGCGACATAATCACTTCTTCGCGGATCGAGTCGATGGCGGGGTTGGTCACTTGCGCGAACAACTGGCGGAAATAGTCGTACAGCATCCGCGGCTTGTCGGACAAACAGGCCAGCGCCGAATCGTTTCCCATCGAGCCGACCGGATCGCGCTTCTCGTTCACGATCGGCAGCAGCATGAACTGCATCGTTTCGGTCGTGTATCCAAACGCCTGCATGCGGGCCAGCAGCGAATCGGGGTCGAAACCGTGAGGTTCCTTCTTGGGTCGCAGGTCGCTCAACTCGATGCGCTGCTCGCGCAGCCACTGGCCGTACGGGCGCCGGCTCGAGATTTCGTTTTTCAATTCCTCGTCCGGAATCAGCCGCTCTTGAGCAAAATCGACCAGGAACATGCGGCCGGGCTGCAAGCGGCCTTTCGCTTTGACCAGCTTCGGATCGACCGGCAGCACGCCCACTTCGCTGGCCATGATCACGCGGTCGTCGTGCGTGAGGTAGTAGCGGCTGGGCCGCAGACCGTTGCGGTCCAGCACGGCGCCGATGTATTTTCCATCCGTAAAGACAATCGACGCGGGGCCGTCCCAAGGCTCCATCAGGCACGAGTGGTACTCGTAAAACGCCCGCTTGTTTTCCGACATCGTTTCGTGCTTCTGCCACGCTTCGGGGATCATCATCATAACCGCTTCCTGCAACGTGCGGCCGTTCATCAGCAGAAACTCCAGCACGTTGTCGAACGTGCCCGAGTCGGAGCAATCGGGCTCGACGACCGGAAACAGTTTGCGGATTTCTTCGCCAAGTAGGCCGCTGCTGACGACGCCCTCGCGCGCCTGCATCCAGTTGATGTTGCCGCGCAGCGTGTTGATTTCGCCGTTGTGGCTCATGAAGCGGTTCGGTTGAGCCCGGTCCCAGCTTGGGAACGTGTTGGTCGAAAACCGCGAGTGCACCATCGCCAAGTGCGAGGTGTAAGCCGCGTCCATCAAGTCCGGGTAATAGACGAACAGTTGATCGGGAGTCAACATCCCTTTGTAGATCATCACCTTCGTCGACAAGCTGCAGACGTAAAACATCTTGGCTTGATGGAGCGACTGGTCCTGCCGCACGCGATGACTGGCTCGCTTGCGGATGATGTACATCTGGCGCTCGAATCCGTCGCCTTTCAGACCTTCGGCGGCTTCGATGAACAGTTGCTCGACGCACGGTTCGCTGTCGCGGGCGGTGGGGCCAACGTCCGCTTTGACGGGCTCGGTCGGCACTTTGCGCCAGCCGACCAGCCGCTGTCCTTGCGTGCGAATGACCTCTTCCATCACGCGCTTGCAATGTTGGCGCTCGGCGGGAATCGTCGGCAGAAACACGATGCCGGCTCCAAAGCGGCCGGGTTCAGGCAACCGCGCATGCAGATCGTCGTGAGCCACTTTTGCCAGAAACTCGTGCGGCAGCGCCGTCAGAATCCCCGCGCCGTCGCCCGTATTGGGTTCACAGCCGCAGGCGCCGCGGTGATCCATGTTGCGCAGCACTTGTTCGGCGTCGCGCACGATCTGATGGCTGCGCACACCCTTGATGTGAGCCACGAAGCCGACGCCGCAACTGTCTTTCTCGTTGGCGGGATCGTACAGGCCGTGTTTCTTCGGAAAACCGGTTTTGTCAAAAATACTCATGATCTCTTCACCGTGTTGATGAAGTTGTGGATAGAGACATTCCCCTCGGCCGCGTTTACGTCGCAGCGACCGCCGGGATTCTGACATGTTTGTCGGCGTCATCCTCGTCGCCGTTGGCCGAGTGCCCGTTGGATGAGTCGCCAAAGTCCGACGTGTCGTCGGCCAAATCGGGCGCCGATGCTCGCGCCTCTGCTTGTGCCTTCTCTTGCAGCAATTGCATGAAGCGCCGCGCCGTTTTGCCCAGTTCCTTGCCGCGTCGCAGGATGATGCCCAGCGGCCGGTGCATATCAATGCCGGCCAAGGGCAACGCAACGAGCGACCCGGAGCGGACCTCGTGCTCGACCGTGGGCTCGGGCAACAGGCTGACGCCGGCATTGATTTCGACAGCCCGCTTAATAATCTCGGTATTGTCGAATTCCATGACGACGTTCACTTGAACGTCCTTGGCGGCCAGCGTGCGGTCGATCTCGCGGCGGATCTCCAAATTCTCGTCGAAGCCGACCATGTCCAGGCCGTCCAACTCTTGCACGTGGACCGAATTGCACTTGGCCAGTTTGTGATTGGCCGCGCACACCAGCACCATCGGTTCTTCACGCCACGGGATGGCTTTGATGGTGCGCGACGATTTGGGATAACTGATGAGGCCCAGATCCACCTGATCCGTTTCGATCATTTCGTAAACGCGCTGAGGATGCTGGTACTGCAGCCGCACGTTGGCTTTCGGATGCTGGCTCAAGAATTCTTGCACGTAACGGTTTAGGTGGCTCAGGCCGACCGAATAAATCGACGCCACGCCGACCCGTCCCGCGACCTCCTGATGCAGCGTGCGGACTTCTTCTTCCAGAGCGTAATACCGCTGCACGAGCTTGCGGCTGCCTTCGTAATACACCTCGCCTTCCGGCGTGAGCACAAACGGCCGCTTCGACCGGTCGATCAACTTCGTGCCCAAGCGGTCTTCGAGCTGCGACACCATCTGGCTGGCACCGGACTGCGAGATGCCATTTTCCTCTGCGGCCCGCGAAAAACTTCGCTGGACGACGACATCGCAAAACACTTTGAGTGATTTAACGTGCATGGTGGACGTGGAATTAAGAAACCAAATAGAACAGCGCTGTGAAATCAGAATCAAACATGCTAGAGTAGGCACTCGTCACGATTTCGTCAAGCGCCCCACTGGTGAGACATTCCTTGCCGCGGTGGTGACTAGTGCTTTGTCCAGACTAAAAATTGGGGTGGCCGGGGTCGAGTCTACGAGCCCCCCGGAATC
>JBGTKH010000563.1:0-5472 GCA_041744735.1 Pirellulaceae bacterium
GTCAGCCGGGGCGAGCAGCACTTCGTCAATGAACTGGTGAACATCAAGGTCAACAACGCCGAGGGCGCCGAACCCGGCCAGTTGCAGAAGCGCGACGAGCTATACGAAAGCGCCGTGGACATCGTAGTCCGCGAAGGCCGCGGCAGCGTGTCGCTATTGCAACGCACGCTAGGCATCGGCTACGGCCGCGCCGCGCGCCTGATCGACTTCATGGCCGAAGACAACATCGTCGGCTCCTACGCCGGTTCCCAAGCCCGCGAAGTGCTGATCTCCGTCGAAGACTGGGAACGCATGCAATCCGGCAATTCCGCCCCAGCCGCGGCCGAACCCAAACCCGCCGCCATCGCCCCCACTCCCACCAAACGCCGCCGCACCAACAAAATCCGCCCCGAACCGGAGTTAGAAGACGACGAAACCGTCGCCCCGTTCGATGACGACGACTTCGATGACGCGATGGCCGAGTCCGACGACGACTTTGAAGAGTACCAAGACGAGTACGAGGAAGAAGAACACGACGAGGCGGAGCGCTACGAGGCGGAAAGCGCGTGATCGTGCTCGCCACGCTGGAATTGGCAGAATGATCGCGGCAGAATAATGGGGAACAGGCTGGCGAAGAATCTCTTTCCTGTCGTTTTCATCATTCTGCCCCCATAATTCTGCCAAACAGAATCCCATGCCCATCACCGTCGATTCTGATATTCGTGTCCTTTCGGAAGACGAGTTTCACCGCTTGGCCTATCAGGTCATGGGTATCATCTTCAGCGTCCACAACGAATATGGTCGATTGGTCGATGAAGAAATCTACAAACAGGCGATTCGGCGGTGGTGTGAGGCGGCGGGGATCGTTCCGGCGCTACGCGAGGTGGAGATCAAGGTCTGTCACCGCGATTTCGAGAAGTCGTATTTCATGGACTTGCTGTTCGCCGCGGGCCTGATGGTCGAAGCCAAGACCGTCGAGGCGCTGAACAATGCACATCACGCACAGGCGCTCCAATACATGCTGCTCACCGGCATGCAGCACGGGCTGTTGGTCAATCTGCGGCGGGAGAAAGTCGAAAAACGTTTCGTTTCCACAACGCTCAGTCTGGCAGAACGGCGGCGATTCGTTGTGCATCAGTCCGATTGGCGACCGGTCAACGAACCGAGCCATCAACTCCGTCAAATCTTCGCGGACCTGCTGGCCGACTGGGGCGCGTTTCTCAGCACTTCGCTGTACCGCGAAGCACTCGTGCATTTTTTCGGTGGTCCCGCGGTGGCTTTCCGGAGAATTCCTGTTTACGATGGCGACACGGTGCTGGGGACGCACGAAGTCTGCCTGATCGGCAAAGACACGGCCTTGTCGCTAACGGCACTGAAAGACGGCAAAGCGAACATGAAAGGCCATTTGGAACGGTTCTTGTGCCACACGAAACTGGCCTATGTCCAGTGGATCAACATGGACAACCACGACATCGAACTGCGAACCTTGAAGAATTTGGCAGAATGAAATACACGGTCGGTGCCGCCATGAAAACTGTCTCGGCCGCGAAGATCGCGGCTCAATTCGACGATTACCTCGAGGCCAGCCGCGAACAACCGGTACTTGTTACCCGCAACGGCAAACCGATTGCCGTGCTGTTGGCCGTGCAAGACAAGGCGGACGCGGAGCAACTCGCACTGAGTCGTTCGCGCTCACTGAGTTCGGTACTTGAGGAGGCCCACGAGCAAATTCAGAAGGGCGACGGAATTCCCCACGACCAGTTTTGGCAGGAGGCCGCCGAATCACGACGCGCCAAGCGCCCCGTATCATCGCGAGGCAAGAAAGCCTAACTACCATCTGTCGAAACTGCTTGCCAAACGAGCGGACGACGCGGTTGTGCGACCCGCATCTATCGCGATTCAGACAGCACCGTCACCTCTTTTTCCAGTCGGTTGCCTAGCCGGTCTCGTTCGATTTCGAGGTCGTAGCGGGATTGCAAGTTCATCCAGAAGCGATCGGTCGTCCCGAAGAAGCGGGCCAGCCGCAGTGCCGTGTCCGCGCTGATCGACCGCAATCCGTGGATGATCTCGTTAATTCGGCGCGGAGGGACATGGATGTCGCGTGCCACACGGTACTGGCTGATTCCCAACGGTTCCAGGAACTCGTGCAGCAGAATCTCGCCGGGGTGAACCGGAGGATGCTTTTTTCGTGGCATGGTTGACCCTAGTGATAATCCACGATTTCGACGTCTTCGGCGTTTGCTCCGCGCCAACGAAAGCAAACTCGCCACTGCTGATTCACACGTATGCTGTATTCGCCTTTGCGGTCGCTGGCCAGCTTTTCCAAACGGTTTCCCGGCGGAACGCGCAGGTCGTCGAGCGACTCGGCCGCGTCCAGCAACAACAGCTTGCGCAGCGCCATGCGCTGAACCGCGTCCGAAAACTTCTTCACCCGCTCGCGCCGAAAGAGCCGCTCTGTCTCCTTGTCACGAAAGCTGCGAATCATTGCCCAAGCATAACGTCCCCCGTTATCATCGTCAACTTACACGTCAATCCCGGTTAAAGAACGTCCCCAACGATCCTGAGAAGTGGCGGCGGCGATTGGCAGAATCGCCGAGCGTTTGACCGATCGGCATTGACGATGGTCTCTGCAGACCGGCTGCGAAACGCGCGCCTTTCTATTCGGGCAGCACGGGTCCGCCACGGCGCTGGGCCTTCGAGGACTCAGACCGAGCGACCCCGCCGCTCATTTTGAATTCAAGGCTCGGAGGTGAGCGGCCGGGCATCCCAGAGCTTCACCGTCTCATCCCAACTCGCCGAGGCAATGCGCCAGCCGTCCGGGCTGAACGCGACACTTTTGACACCGTCCGTGTGCCCTTTCAGCGTGGCAGTCTCCTGGCCCGTTGCCACGTCCCAGAGCTTCACCGTGTAATCCGAACTCCCCGAGGCAATCCGCGCGCCGTCCGGACTGAACTCGACACTGTAGACAATACCCGTGTGCCCCTTCAGTGTGGCGGTTACCTCACCCGTGGCTACGTCCCAGAGCTTCACCGTCTGATCATAGCTTGCCGAGGCGATCCGCCGGCCGTCCGGGCTGAACGCGACACACTCGACCCCGCTCGTGTGCCCTTTCAGCGTAGCGGTCTCCCGGCCCGTGGCCGCGTCCCAGAGCTTCACCGTGTCATCCATACTCCCCGAGGCGATCCGTCGGCCGTCCGGACTAAACGCGACACTCTCGACACTATCCGCGTGCCCTTTCAGCGTCGCGGTCACCCGCCCCGTTGTCACCTCCCAGAGCTTCACCGACTTATCTAGAAAACCGCCAGCAGAGGCGATCCCCCGACCGTCGCGGCTGAATGCAACACAGTTTACATAACCGATATGCCCTTTCAGCGTAGCAGTCTCTTGGCCGGTCGCCGAATCCCAGACCTTCGCGTGCCCTTCGTCGCTCGCCGAGGCGATCCACCGGCCATCTGGGCTGAACGCGACACTGCGGATCCCACCTACGCGCTCTGCCAGCGTGTCGATCACCTGGCCCGTGGCCACGTCCCAGAGCTGCACCGTCTTATATGCATTCGCCGAGGCGACCCGTTGGCCATCCGGGCTGAACGCGACACACCAGACTTTACCCATGTCCCCTTTCAGTGTGGCCATCTCCTCGCCTGGGTCCACGACCCAGAGCTTCACCGTTTTATCATAGCTCCCCGAGGCGATCCGCGCTCCATCAAAGCTGAACGCGACACTGTGAACCCCCATCGTATGTCCTTTCAGCGCGGCGATCTCCTGGCCCGTCACCGCGTCCCAGAGCTTAACCGTATCGTCACCGCTTGCGGAAGCGACGCGCCGACCGTCGGGGCTAAACGCGACACTGTAAACCTCATTGTTGTGCGCTTTCAGCGTGGCGGTCTCCTGCCCGGTGGCCGCGTCCCACAGCTTGACCGTCTTATCCCAGCTTGTGGATGCGATCCTTCGGCCGTCCGCGCTGAACGCGACACAGCTGACATAATACGTGTGCCCTTTCAGCGTGGCGGTCTGCTCGCCCGTGGCCGCGTCCCAAAGCTTCACCGTCATATCCCTGCCCGCCGAGGCAATCCGCTTACCGTCCGGGCTGAACGCAACGCTGCAGACACCACCCTCGTGCCCATCCAGGGTGTAGGGTGCCTGGCCGGTGGCCACGTCCCAAACCTTCACCGTATTATCCTGGCTCCCCGAGGCGATCCGCCGGCCGTCCGGGCTGAACGCAACGCTAATGACACCATTCGTGTGCCCTTTCAGCGTGGCGGTCTCCTGGCTGGTACCTGAATCCCACAGCTTCACTTCCCCTGAACTGCGGGGCTCGCCACTCGCGGAGGCGATTCGCACGCCGTCCGGGCTGAATGCGACACTCATGACCGGACCCGTGTGCCCTTTCAGCATGGCAATCTCCTGACCCGTCGCCACGTCCCAGATCTTCACCGTGTGATCCTCGCTCGCCGAGGCAATCCGCTTACCGTCCGGGCTGAACGCGACACTCATGATTGCACCCGTGTGGCCTCTTACTGTGTAAAGATCGCGATGACAAAGTCGATACCAATAGAACCACTCGAAGCCGCGCAAGTCTTCCGAGCCAGTTCCCGGACCATATTGTTCCAAGAGTTGCAAAACTCGGCTAACGCGTGCATCTTCCCACGCAGCCTGGGCGAGATTTATGTGGGCGACATACAAGTGACGACGAGATTCATCTTCCTTAGCGTCGGCACGCTCGCGCTGTATGCGTTCGCGTTCCGCATTTGCGTTGGCAATGTCCGCATTCCTATTGGCCTGCTCCGCATTAGTGTTGGCCAAGGCTGCATTCTCGTCGGCGCGTTTCCGCTCTTTTCGTTCACGTTCGGCGTTTTCCGTCGCCTCTTGTGCCTTCTCGTTCGCGCGCTGTGTTTCCACGGCCAACTCGCGGGCACGGGCATACGCTCGCGCGGCAAAGTAGGTGGAGATCACGGTGCCGGCGATGAGCGTGGCTGCGACCGCGGCGGCCAGACCGGCGACCGTAGGATTCCGCCGCGTCCAGCGCCAGGCGCGTTCGGGACCACTGACTGGCCGGGCAGTGATTGGTTTGCCTTGCAAATAGTTGCGGAGGTCCTCGCTTAGCTCTTGGGATGTGGCGAAACGCCGCGCAGGCTCCTTATGCAGACACTTCAGACAGATCGTTTCCAGGTCGCGAGGGACGTTGCTGTTCAAAGAACGGGGGCGGGGCGGGTCGTCGTGGATGACTTGGTGCAGCAGCATCCGCATGTTGCCGCGGAAGGGGCGTTCGCCGGTTAGTAGCTCGAATAGGATCACCCCCAGTGAATAGACGTCGCTGCGGCGGTCGGCGTGGTGGCCTTCGCCTTGGGCCTGCTCGGGTGACATGTAGGCCGGCGTGCCGAGCACCTGGCCTTCGACCGTCATCGTGATCTCCCCCGCTTCCCGCTTGGCCAGCCCAAAGTCCATCACGTGCGGCTGGCCGGCGGCGTCGAGCATGATGTTCGACGGCTTCAG
>JBGTKH010000564.1:0-15430 GCA_041744735.1 Pirellulaceae bacterium
GCCGCGGTGTTTCTGATCGAAAACGATTTCGTGACCGGCGTCTGTCTGCCGGTCGACGGCGGCCGCAGCATCTACGCCGGTCCGTCGTAGCGCATGCTCTTCGTAATTCGCAGCCAGTTTTCGTTTCACCGCGACCCAGCGGTTAAACGCTGGCCCGCTTGTGAGCGTGATTCGGCTGCGTTAGCCTGAATTGGTCGGGGGAACTGCCGTTTCCGCTCTCACAACTTTCCGCGTAAGGAATTTGCAATGTTGTCTCATTGGACGAAACGTAACTGTGCCGCGCTGTCGGCGATGTTGTTCGTGTCCCTGCTGGTATCGGTGTCCCTGCGTGCCGGCGAAGAAGAAACGGAAAAGCAGCCAGCCGATAAACCGGCGGCGGAGAAGCCGGCGGACCGTTACGCGTTGCCTGATGGCGGCGTCGAAGTGCTTTTGAAGTACATCGACGAACTGCGCACGTTTCAGCCTAATACGACCGAAGAGTATTTCGCTCACCGCGAGAAAGCTCCGGCCGCGATCCGCGCCGCGGCGGAGAAGATTCTGAGCATCGAGAAAGACAAATCGTCCGAAGCCTACAAGAAGGCCACGGTGTTCGTGCTGCAAGCACGCCTGCAGACTTTGGCGGATGAAACGCCTGAACAGCAGAAGAGTTTTTTGGAAGCGGTGAAGACGCTGATCAGCGCCGCTCGTGAACTGGGCCGCAACGAATTGAGTTTGGCCTTTACCACCGCGCAGCAACTCGAACGAGCCGGCAATACAGAACTCGCCGCCGAGGCGTACACAACGTTCGGCAATCTGTTTGTCAAGAACAGCGACGAGCAACTAGCGGGTTACGGCGCGAAGATGCTCGGCTCCGCGCGACGCGTGAACCTGCCCGGCAACGAGATGCAAATCGAAGGCGTGACGGTTGACGGCCAACAGTTCAATTGGAAGAGCTACCAAGGCAAAGTGGTGCTCGTGGACTTCTGGGCCACGTGGTGTGGGCCGTGCATCGCCGAGCTGCCGAATGTCAAGAAGAATTACGACCTGTATCACGCCAAAGGTTTCGACGTCGTGGGCATCAGCCTCGACACGGACCGGGTGAAGCTGGAAAAGTTCATCGAGGAAAAAGGACTCCCCTGGCCATGCCTGTTCCAAGACGAAGCCGGCTGGGACCATCCGCTGGCCACGTACTACGGCATCATGTCCATCCCGGCGGTGATCCTCGTGAATCAAGAAGGCAAGGTCGTCTCCCTAAACGCCCGCGGCCCGGAACTCGGCGAGCAACTCACGAAACTGCTCGGCCCGGCCGATGAGGGAGAGAAGAAAGAGGAGTAAAGTTCAACGCACTGCTGTAGGCGGTCGGAAATGCCTGTTGGCTCGGCGTGGAGGCGGCATCTCCTCGTCGCTCAGGCGTGAATTCAGTGGGCTGGACTTCGAGGAGTCTCGCCCGTTCGTGTCTTCGTCCGAAGCCTTTCCAACTGGGTTTCCGCTCGTCCTACATACAGAGTTGCCCCCAATTCATCTGCCAAGTCCCGAGCTTCGGTTAACGTCTTCTCGGCACCGACGTAGTCGCCCAGGTTTTCCTGTACGAGAGCCTGCCAGCGCCATACCTCAGGTAGGTACATTCGTTCCTCCCGCTCCTTCGCTCGGCCAGCCGCCTGGTTAATTGACACAAGAGCGTGATCGGGATGCCCGGCGAGAAATTCAGCCAAACCCTGGAATGTTCGCCAAACGGGATAGAAATCATCACCCGTTTTCGACCATTCAACGATTACCTCCTCGATCAGAGGCAGCAAATCGTCGGCGGGATTCTCGGCCTTGCTGCTCGCAAACATGCCTAAGCGACGTCGCAATATGTGCGAAAGATGTTCCGGTGTCACGCCATGACCTTCCCCTTTGTCGCAACGAGCACCGATAGCCGCGCATAACAACAACAACTGCGCAAACAGTCGCCAGCGTTTTGCGCTTTGCGTTTCCTTCAATTTGAGAGCGTCTTCGAGAACGTCGAGTGCCTCCCCGTACCGACGCGCCAGCAGCCGCAACATCCCACGGAACGCACGCACAATCGTTTGACTGGCCGGGTCCTTGATGGAATCAACGTAGTCCTGCGCTTCACCTGCAAGCTGGTCAGCCAGCGCGTAATTCGCACTCGATATGCCAACGGCCAACGCAAACAGCACCTTGCAGCATCCCCCTCCACAATGCGATCCAAACATCGACGAGTCATCAAATTTACCCGTCTCGGCCTTGAGTTTTACACAGATCGCTTTGCCAGCCTCCGCGGAACGTGTCGCTTCCTCGAAATGCCCCAGACTAAAGCAAGTCACGGTAAAAATGTGCTCGATTTCAAGGCGCAGCAAAGTGGAGTCTGAAATCGCAGATGTTGAAAACCGCTCCTTCAATGCGTCGGCCAAGTTTTTGGCCGCGATCAGCGAAGGTCCCCATGTATTGCGATTGGACCACAACGAGCGATAGAAGGCGAATGCTGTTGTCGCTTCCTGCTCCTTCGACCAGAGTCCGTCCACATGAGACTTTAATTCCTCAGCTTCCGTCAAGAGCCGTGAGTCATGAGCGAATTCACCACCCGGAAGTGTTAGACAGAAAGTCGCGACTTCGGCTCTCAGCCTGGTATCGCACTCGATCCTCCCGGACGCGCGGCCATCGTCCAATAACTTCCGCGCCTCCCTTATCCGCTCCGCGGCCTCGGCAATGAAGCCGGCGCTCTTGGCCCGATTGGCAACGATCAGCCACAGTTGCACGACGACAGACAACAACTTATCTGGCAAGTCCTGCACGGACAGTCCTTTCAGGAAATGGCACACCAGCAGTTTGCGCCGCACGAATCTCAGCGGCACGGATGCGGCACGGCAATGGTGTTCACGAAATACGGTGGCGAAAGTGCGTTTGACATCGTGCTTGAATTCCTCCGATGGTGGCCAATGCTTGAGCGCTTGTTCCATGTGCCACCTTGTCGCGAAGTTGACTTCACGGTAGGTCATAGTGCGATTCTCAATATCGGCCAACCGACCGGAAATCCGCAGCAATCCGAGGCTGAGCAGCTTGCTGCAGGTCACTTCAAACTGTGCTCTGAGGACGTCGCGGTTCGCCCCTTCCACGGACGAAGACTCGGACCGCCCTTTGATTTCGCACCACAGGTTTCGCAGCCAACCGCGTAAGGGATCAGGGCCTGCGACGAGCGCCGTTCGCACAAGCAGTATCTCGTCCTCGCTCAACGAGTCGTGATAGGAAAGTGATTCATTGCGAAGTTGCGCCGAGATCGATTTCAGGCGATTGTCGCCTTCGATCCGTATCCAGCGATCATCGAACTCCGGCAAATATCGTTCATCACAAGTCGTCAATAGGGCTACTTTGTCTTGGCTGGCCAAACATTCGAGCAGACGCCGAGTGGCACTGTCGGCCGAGTGAACGTCGGGCAGGACGAGCGAAAGCGAATCCTCGGATTGGCTTGCGACCTTCTCCAGAATTGTCGCGACGTAATCCGCGACCTCGCCGTATTCGCGGCTCTTAAGTTGCCCACCCAAAAGCAAAGCCGTTAACACAGATTCGTAACTGCTCCTCGTCGGGTCCTCGCCGACGAGACGAGTAATCCAGTCCTCGATGACCTCCTTAAGGTGGTGGCTTTCGGCGTTTGGGGAAATCAGCCGATTCAAGTTGATCAATTCACGCAGCGTTTCCGCCAGCGGACCGAGCAGGTCGAACGTGCGCGTGGGACTGCACGTGCAAGCGAACGTCTTGCCGTGTGGCCAAAATCGACTTACCCAGCGCCGCATCGCGTAAGCCCAAAACGCGGACTCCCGTGGACTCGAGGTGGGGACGACTAGCCGATATCCGTTCGCCGCGGTTTCATTCAGAATCACCTCGGCCTGCTGGATTAGCTCGTCGGTGATAAATGGAGGGCGCGCGCTGGACCACACGCGGTACGCCGGTCCGCTGTTGTCGAAATCATCTAATGGCTCACAGTGAAACTCGTGTTGCAGTTCACCATACGTCGAGCGATCGATCAGGAGTGCGCCCTTTACCACCGATTTCGGATGAAAGGACTCGTGAAATTCCGAGGTGCAAAGTTTGATCGCCCGCTCCAAATCACACGACAACCCAAACTCGGTCGAGTTTCCAACGTGCTCTTCTTGATCCAGCACAAGCGCCGCGTGAAGTTCCCCTTTCCCAAGTGCAATCATGTCGAGCGCAAAACGCGCAGCGCGCTCAAGTAGATCGCGGCGTTCAGCGACATTGTCGTCCGTGTAGCGGTACGTGATCCCAATCAACTCGGCTCCCAGGGACGTTACAAGAGTCCTCGACGCGTCATCGCACGAAACCGCGATTTTGGGAAACAGGACGTCGCGCATCGATCGATTCCCCGTGTGAAACACGATCGCTGCAGTCAGGTTTGCTTCACGGATCGCCGCATCGTCCTCGGGACTTCTCGATGATATTGCCACCTGCGTCGCGATTTTCCATTGCAAGTAGGCGCCTGTCACGTGGTCGCCGTCTCTCTCAAACTCCATCGATGGAAAGCATGGCCGGTTCCCGGCATCACGCCAATCGAATACACGGGAAAGGCTGAAAACCTCTAGGCCCTGATTCCACCTTGTCCGGCCAACCTTCTCCCTCTTGAACGAGCTGCTGAGTCGCGAAACGCAGCCTTTTTTAGAGCGACTCTTCTCGCCATTCGCTTGTTCCCGAATCAAATCATACAGCCCAGGGGCTCCGCCGCGATCCGTCAGTCCGAATCGCTTGAACTGTTCGAGCAATGCTTTCCAAATTGGAAGCGCGAGCACTTCCGCAGCCGCCAGAATCTTCCCCGGTCTCACGATCATGCTAACTTCTCCGCGATTCGACCAACTGTCCAGGACGGTGGCAACTTGGCACGCCAGCACGATCGTTGCCCTCCATTCGCGACCAATGGCCGAACCTAAGAGCAAGAGTAACTACGACAGAGTTGCCACATCCGGATTTATTTCCGCCACCACGGATTCTACCGGGTAACCAACGGCCATTCAATTAGCAAGGCAACAAGTTGCCATCTCGGCAACGTTGCCTTTCTTGACTAGCAACCCGCCGCGTTGCCTTCACGTCATTAGTCCTCGTGCTCCCGAGTCACGGCCCGAAAATTCAGCGCTGGTAAATCCGGCGCAGAACTGCGGTAGCGATGGTCGCTTCGCCTGCCCTGGTATCACGACGACCACGATCGTCCATTGGCTCGCAATATGGCACCGGTATGCGGATCAACTTTTTTTGGGAATACGCGCGGTTTGTCTTGCGAGTCTGACGCACTGGCGCGGTTGTAACAGTGAGGCAAGAAATAACGCCAAAGACACCAACGAGCCGTTCACGGTTCAAAAGCCCGCCCGCCCCAACCAAATCACGGGAGAACCACCATGCAATCAACCTTGGTATCGCCGGCAAGTAAAGTAGACCAGTACATAACACGGTATCGCAACCGCGACAGATACGGCAACGGCAATCAGGCTGATCCGACAAATGATGACAACATAGAGGACGATTTTCAAGGCCTTGGGCCGCGCGACAAATTCGAGGTCCTTGCCGTTCTGTTCCTGCCTGTCGCTATTCGCATTGCCATCACCAAATATGGAATTCATCCCGAAGACGCAGACGACATCGGTGACGAAGTTGTACTTCGCGTCTATAAGAGGCTCACTCGAATAGACATCAAAAGATGGAAGGGCGATCTGGCGCGACTGGTGAATGTCGTCACAGATTGCGTCTGCCTTTCGTTCCTCGAAAGGAGACGACGCAGAAATCGGATTCAACCGATTGACGGTGTTGAACTTGAGGACCACCAACTGGCGGAAAAGTTAAGGAGTGCCCAGCTTTCTGAGGAATTGGAGGATGCGTGCCAACATTTGTCACAGGCCCACGTGCAGATTATCGCTGCGGCGCTAGAACTGCTGAGCGATGCGGAAACGATAAGCATTACGTCACTGAAGTCCAAGATAGGCGCGAGTTGGCCGACAACCGCCAAACGACTTGAGGAAGCATTTAGCTGTTTGCGAAGTGTACTAGGTTTCCATTACGCCACTCCCGAATGAGGAGAACAAGTATGTTCAATGTTAGACGTGAAAAACGGCCGACAACACCATTTCCCAACAAATCGATGACGTACGAAGAGCTATTGGCCTGGGCGAGTGAAGGACTCACCCCAGCACTCGAGCGTTACATCGATGAGGTATTGGTGCCCAGACGGCTGGAAAGTTATCGAGAGATGGGCCTAATTCGGACTCACCGAAACGAACCGATTCAATACGATCTAACGGCTTAGTAGCCTTCCAGCCAAGGATCAATCGATATGTTCAACATCCGCAACACTTTTTGCAACGGAGACAACACAATGTCCGATCGACCACTCCACATGATTTCGAATGTCCAGCTTCCCAAGCGGCGTGCAGCGGACCGATTAGCATGCCCGTTCTGCCGACAGACCAGGACTGCACAAGAGTGGCTCCGCCAGTCCTTCGAGTGCAACTGCTCGCCTTACGAGGATTCGGCCAACGTTCTGCAGACGTTCAAGCTGAATGAACATGGCGAATTGATCAGTTACAAGATTCCGGAATTCTGGAACATTTACCGGCTCGCTGAACAAACATTTCAGCACGAGCGAGAATGGAGCGGGGGCCCGGCAACGACGTTTCGTAAATTGCTTGAAACTGCGCGGGAGCAACTTCTGGCAGTGCGGTCCCTGCTTCTCTGCATGGTAAGACTCAGGCCACAGCCGAGCACTTAATCGCTCGTCAGCGGGGCGGCAACGAGCTTTTTAGTATCTGGAAGCTCAACGGTGGCGTGGTGTAGCGGCAGCACGACGGATTGTCTATCCGTTAGCGCGGGTTCGATTCCCGTCGCCATCGCTCGGGTCGCATGCGGGGCAGTTTAGCGCACCCGGCACGTCGTTTCTTCTTGATGCGGCATTGTGGCTGCTTCAAGAAACAACGGTTTCTTTTCTTCTTTAGTTGTGGAGATTTTGCCATGAAACAGAAAATCGATTACGCCAACATTGCTATGCCCGGTGCTTGTGCGCCCGACGGCATGCCGCCGGTATTACCCGACGGCATGGGGAAAAATGCCGCAGACGATGCGACGGTGGACAACGCGGACGTCGACCGCGTTGATGACAACGGCGACGATGGCGACCACGTCGCCGACAGCAACACCAATGAATACCTGGACGGCGTCTACGGCAACGACTCTTAGCCGTGCTGGATGCGGGCCTCGTCCTCGACGCACGGACGAGCGCCCGCGACGGTGGCGTGATGCAGGGACATCACAGCGGATGGTTTATTCGTCTGGGCGGGTTCGAATCCCGTCGCCATCGCTGGTTCTGAAAAGTTACACGTGCACCGGCTGAAGGCCAATTGAGCGGCGGCCATCTCGGTTCATTGCTTCTGGATTCCGCGCGCCCGGTCTCGATTCCGGCAGAAGCGGCCGCCGCCTCTTTTACTTTCTCTACTTTGGCGCTGTCGATGGGGGTAACCGCTGATTGGTGTCTGACTTCGGAAGTCACCCGACGCTGGTTGGCCGCACCTTCTCAGTGTCTTGCTCGATAGCAGTTGCTCATCCCCGAATGGCTGGCAGACCGGGACTCATTACCCACCGGCCCGTGGCGACTGGTTTGACAGCGATGTCGCGCGGCAGTTCAACGCGGTCACCAGTCACCACAATTGGTCACTGTTTCTCGAAAAGTTCGAATAGGCGACTTGCGTATTGTTTTTTCATTCTCAAGACCTGAAGGTTGAAAGATGAATGCCAAGAAAACAAATTGCGGTTGTGATCAGCGTGTGCCCGTCGCGGACCTGTTGCTCGGTAATCGCCGGGTTTACGCGCGACTCGAAAGGGAAACGCCGAGCGGGAGTCATAAGGATTACGCTGGTCGGTTCATTGTCGAGGACAAACGTCGTCGCGGCGAAATCCATCAGCGGCGGCTTTCCCGATTCCTGGTCCCGAGTTCCGGAAACTTCGGCCACAGCTTCGCCACACACACGCGAGACGACCATGTCAAGGTTGTGATCGTGACCGACGTACTATCTCCTAAACCCCTGCGCGACAGATTTCGCGACGACTACAACCACGTTGAGGTGGAACTGGTGGACGACCCGGACGATACAGGCTCGCACATGCGAGCCCGACTTGAGTTGATTGAAAAACTGCGGCGCGATGACCCGCGGTTAATTCTCGTCGACCAGTACTCCGACGCGCGCATACCGCGGGCCTACGAAATGTCGTTGATCAATGACATGTACCGCCAGATGCACGAGGACTTGGCCGCGGTGTTCGTCGCCGTCGGCACGGGCGGGTTGGCCAACGGCCTGCATCAGTTCCGCGAGCGGTTTCAGTTGAATTTCCAGATCTTTGCTGTGGACGCCGACGGGTCGTGTCTGGCGCGGCCCCCGAAACACGGCGGTCGACGGCGTCTGTCGGGATACGGCAATGGGATCGCCCCACCGCTGATGTCCGAAGTTCGCGCGCACCTGGACCGTTGGGTGTTCGTGCAGGACGAGGAGGCGGTGGAGATGTGCCATCGCATGCGGGACCAACACGGGACATGGGTCGGTCCGTCCAGCGGCGCGGTGCTCGCCGCGTTCGAAAAAATCGCCACGTGGCGGTCGCATTTGTTGCCCAAATCGGGACATGTGGTGGCCATCCTGTCTGACGGCGGCGAAGTCTACCGCGACACGGTCTTCAACGCGGCGTGGCTGGAGCGCAATGGACTCGGTGAATTTCTACAGACGCAGACGTCGAAGACTCTGACAGCGGAACGCAATGAACGCCGGCGCACCGCCGGCGAACACGAACCGCGATCAACGGACTCACAGCGTCGCTCAAGCCATCAGCGGGCGGCCGATGAACGCCAGCGGCATCGTTCGTGATGATGTCCGTACTCTGTCACAACGCAGTAGTCCCTGGCAGTTCCATTTCTACTTCCATTCCTTCTTCTTATCAGGAGTGCTGTCATGAGGTCCGGACAACATCGAATGCAACACGAGTTCGACCGCTTGGAAGAAGGCCGATTGAGGCTGAGCGAGGCGGTCGTCGACCAAGTACTTGCGCCGTTGATGGCGAAGGAGGCCGTGCGCGACGCGCTCGTCTGTCACGCGAAGGGCGATTGCGTGCAGCCGTTGAAGCCCTACGTCCGGCCGCGCGGACGATCGGGCGAGTACGCGGGCGGCCGGTTTATCGCGATGCCTGCCTATGTCGGCCCGCCGGTAGATGCCGCTGGCATCAAGTGGATCGCCGGCTTTGCCCGCAATGTCGAAATGGGCCGACCGCGTGCTTCCGCAATGCTGATGCTAAACTCCGTGGTCACCGGCTCGATCATCGCCGAGATGGACTGCGGAGTTCTTTCCGCACGCCGAACAGGCGCCGTGGCGGCGATCTGTGTTGAGTTGCTGGCCGTCTCGGGCTCCAAGCGGGTCGCACTACTCGGTGCCGGGCCGATTAATCATGCGGTCGTCGAAGCGTTAGCGCACCTTTCTGGATCAGTGGAAAGATTTCGCGTTTACGATCCGCGACGCGATCGCGTCAAACAGATGCGTGATGGTTTCGGAAGGACCGCAATGCCACCGATTACCGCCTCGCGATCACCGCAGGAATGCGTACGAGATGCACAGGTCGTTGTTGCAGCCACGACCGGCGGGAAGTCGTACTTGGAGCGCGAGTGGATCGGCCCCGGCACGTTGCTGGTGATGCTCAGCCTCGATGATCCAACCCCGGAATTATTCCTCGGAGCGGACAAAGTTATCGTGGACGACTTCGACCATTGCAACCGCGAACAGAAGTTGATTCACAGGCTGGTGGAGGACGGACGTTTCAACCGCCGACGCGTGCATGCCGAACTGGGCGAAATCGTGGCCGGCATGATACCGGGCCGAGAAGGCGACGAAGAAATCATCCTGGTCAACCCAATGGGCATGGCCATTGAAGACATTACCGTCGGCAAGGCGGTGTACATGGCGGCCAAGCAACAGGGCCTGGGGGACTACTTGCCGCCCTCGCTCCGCAACGACCTTCCAGAGGGTTTTATGTTCCAGCCCCAATTCATTGGTGCGCCAGAGTAATCGGGATTGCACTATGAGTGTACGAACTTCGCCCCTAAACACCAAAACGGGAGAATTACTATGCGACGATTCGATTTTCGGTCCCCTCCGCTGCAAAACAACCGTTGGCCGGTGGTCCCGCAATTCGAGACGATCTCGCCCGAACTGGAGAGCTTCCTTGACTTGTCGCTCGAACGGCAACGGCATGAGTTGAGCCGATTGAGGACGACGCGGGAAGAGCACGCCGAGTTTGTGAACCGCGCGTTGGGGTTAATCTACGCTTACCGCTTTGGCTACGCCGACTCGCCGTGTTTCCTGGGAACCAATGATGACCGGGAGATCCGACTGGAACAGGCGAAGATACTGGTGGAACGTGACCTGCTCGCGTTTCTTGGTCCGCCTGAAGCACCGCGTGTTGGATCTCAGCAGGAACTCGTCGCTTTGCTGCGGACGTTGTTGGCGGAAAATCCGGGCGTGGACCACCCGCTGTTCCGCTACCTGGAAGTCGAGGCGTCGCGGGACAATTTCCACGAATTCCTGCTGAACGATGTGATCCGCAATGAGATCGTGGACGACGAGGTGGCCTGGCTCGTGGCCGGACATCAGGGACTGATGAAGGAAGCGGCCGCGATCAACCTGTACGACGAATGCGGCCGCGGCCAACAACGCCACTTCCACACGTACTGGCTGCGAATCCTGCTGGAGTCGCTAGGCAACTGGGACGACCTGATGCAGTATCGCGTCGGCCCGCGTCCCTGGTTCGCCGCCATCACGTCGAACGTGTTCGCCATGCTGTTAACGCGTTCGGCGTACAAGTGGGCGGCGTATGGCCACTTCATCGTTACCGAGAGTTGGGTGCCGCCGCACTTTGAACGGATCCTGAAGGGTATGGAGCGAGTGGGATTGAACGACGGCGAAAACGACATTTACTTCACCGCGCATGTGACGCTCGATCCCACGCATACGGAAGAACTGATCCTGGGCCTGGAACACCAAGTGCCGGCGCTCACGCCTCGTGAGTGCTCACAGATTCTCTGGGGCGGGCGGCTGGCCATCGCCGGCGCCGTGGCGCAATACGACCGGATGATGGACCATCTGCGAATCCGGGAATTGCATCTCGTCGGCTAACAATTGGTGATCGCGACTCCTGTAGGCCGGGTCAGTTGCGCGCGAACCACGACGGCCAATCTTTTAGGATTCTGTTTGACGTTTGACGGGAACCGCAGCAGATCCCTGCCAAACTTCTCGAACGGTTCAATAGTCAACTCCCGAGTGGGACATTGGCACTCTGCGAGTGACTAGTTTCATGCCACCGGCGGGCCGTCGTAGTTCATCCTCAGTCATTTAAAGCAATGAAACCGGGGATGCCATTTTCGGCCGGTTCGCCTACAATATGGCTGACTTTCCGCCCGCCGGAACGCTTTGACGGAAACGGATTTTCACACAAGCCCCGCACGCTGGGAGCCATGTCGCCGCAGGAGGCGCGTCGCGCTCACAGCCGCTCTCGAACTCTTTCAGTGAGGTAACTCGTCATGTCGCAGGAAGTGAAGCAGCCGATTCTTGTACGCGCCTTTGCCGCCAGCGCGGCGGTGGCGCTGGCGTCCTTGATATGGGCCGGCTGCGGTTCGCCGTCCGATCCGATCAGTAAGGAGACCAGCAAGTATAAAGCGGCGGACGATAGTTCGGGTGCCGCGAAGACGATAACGGCCGGCAATGCGACGGGCAAAACCGCAGTGGCCGCGAACGATAAGTCGCAATCCGGATCGGCGGCTCAATCCGCGGGTACCAAAAAAGGCAGCGGCCGTGCGGGCGAGGCAGCCAACAACGCAAGCGGCAACGGTGCGAAAAAGGCTCCGCCGACTCAACCGCCGGCCATCCCCAGCAACCAATTGGCCGACTATCGCGTGCCCGATGGAACGCCGGAAGAACTGATCGCGTTCATCCAGCAGATGGACGAGCGTCAGCCGCGCGGCCTGACGCGCGAAGAGATGATGACCGACTTTCAAAAGATTCAACAAGCTCGAATCGGCGCTGCTGAGAAATTATTGGTGTCGAAAACAACCGACGAAAATCGCGAGCAGGCGGTGGCCGTGAAGCTCGACGCGCTGCGAACCCTGGCCGAATTGGGCATGCCGGGCGTGACCGAGCACATTCGCGAATTCAGCACGGCGCTGAAACAAGACACTAGTCCCAAGCTGGCGCGGCTGGGACGGCTGATTCTGTTCGGCATGCAGGTGGGCGATGCGGCTTCGGGGAATATCGAAGACCCGCAGCCGATCATGGACGAATTAAAGGCCCTGCTGGCGGACAGTGAACTAGGCGAAGACACGTTTGGCGCGACCCAGCAAGCCGCCATGGTTCTGCAATCCACCGGCCACACAAAACTGGCCGGCGAGGCACTTAGACAGATCGGCACGGCATATAAGAATCACAAAGATCCGCAACTGGCCGACGCCGCGCAGCAGTTGCTCGACACGGCCGACTTGGTCGCCGCCGATTTCCAAACCAAATTGGAAGACGCATTGCTGAACAAACCCGGCGCGATGGAACCGCTGATGGTCGAGATTCGCAAGGTACTGGGCGCCCAGCGGCCGGGCCGAGCCGTGTATGAAACCACGTCTCAGGCGGCTCAATATCTGGAGTTCACTCAACACTTCAACGAAGCCACGGAAATCTACACGTTGATCGCCGAGAAATACAACGCTCATCCCGATCAGGAACTGGCCGAAGAAGCCACGATCGCCACGGCCAACGGCAGCCGCCGCGTCGGGCTGATCGGCAAGCCGTTCACGGTCGAAGGCGTAACGCTCGATGGCTCGCCGTTCGATTGGAACAAGTATAAGGGCAAAGTGGTGCTGGTCGATTTTTGGGCCACCTGGTGCGGGCCATGCCTGCGCGAGATTCCCAACATCACGGCCAATTACGAAACCTATCACGAAAAAGGTTTCGAGGTCGTGGGTATCAACCTGGACGACGAACGAGCCGCCGTGGATCGCTTCTTTGCCACGCAGAAGTTCCCGTGGGAAACCGTGCTGAGTGCCGATCCCGAAGCCGGCGGCTTCAACAATCCGCTGGCGGTCAAATGCGGCATCGACGCGATTCCGTTCATCGTGCTGGTGGACCGTGAAGGGAACGCTGCGGCCTTGCACGTCCGCGGGCCGGCACTGGAAAAGAAACTGGCCGAGATGCTCGGACCGGCCACGGGCAAACCGGCCGGCGACGCTCCGGAAGACAAGCTCCCGCCCGTCGGCGGCGCGGCGGTCAACGATTCGCAATCGTTCGAGCTAGAGATTCCCGCCGCCACGGTGTTCGTATCGCTGAACGACGCCGATGCGAACGCGGCAGCGGACCAGAACAATGATGCGGCACCCGAAGAGAGTGAAGTCAATCCGTATTTGCCTCGCCTGGGTCTGGCGCCCGACGAGCTGGCCGACTTCATCCTCAACATGCAAGAGAAGCCCAAGAGCATTCAATCTCGGCCCGGATTCGCCGAGGCGATCATCGCTGCCGCCAATCAGATCCTCGCCGCCGAGACAAAGGATAGTTTTCAGTTCATCGCCGCGGAAGCCAAGTTCGACATCCTGCACAAAAAAGCCTGCATGGGCGACGAGCAGGCGGACAAGAGTTTGATGCAGTTCGTCACACAAATGAAAGATGACTCGCGCGAGCGGATCGCCAAGCACGTTCGCTTCTTCACGCTCGAACGTCAGGCGATCGACTGCGACAACCTGCCGCTGGAAAAAATCCCCGATCTGCTGACGGAGTTAAAGGCGTACTTGACGCAAGAGAAATTGAGCGCTCGGCATCTCCGCATGGCGTCGAGCACCGTACACGCCATCAATCGCCTGGAGGATAGCCAGCAGTGCGAAAAACACTTCGCGGAATTCGGCGGCGTGTTTGCAAAGAGCAGCGACAAACAATTGGCCGCGTACGGAAAGAAGCTCGCCAAACCTGCCGAGGGCATCGCGTCGGACCTGGTCGGCAAGCCCCTGGAGTTGGCCGGAGTGACGGCGCTGGGAACGTCGCTCGATTGGAAAAGTTATCGAGGCAAAGTGGTGCTGGTCGACTTCTGGGCCACGTGGTGCGGACCCTGTCTGCGCGAAATGCCGCACGTCAAGGCGCTGTATGAAAAGCATCAAGAGAGAGGCTTCGACGTGGTTGGCATAAGCCTCGACAAAGACTTGGACGCGCTCGCCAAATTCCTGGAAGAAAATGCCCTGCCGTGGACCACACTGGCCGGCGAAGAAACCGAACAGCTCGCCGCCAAATGCGGCGTCCGCGGCATTCCCACCATGATGCTGGTCGACAAGGACGGTCAGGTCGTGGCCGTCAGTCACAAAGTCTCCGACCTCGCCGCCAAGGCAGAGAAGCTACTCGACGCATCTCCGCAAACACCGGCCAAATCACCCGCGGCCGAGTGACAGGAATCACGAATCAAAGTTCGCGGACGATGCGGAAGCCGAGGTTGGCGTAGTGGGCTTCGGCGGGGCGGTAGTCGCGGAAGGCGGCGCGGACGGCGGTGGGCGATTCGACGCTGCCGCCACGCATCACGTGGTACAGGCCAGCGTCAGCACCTTGCGGGTCGGTTTGCATCGCGGCGTCGTAGGTGGCGTAGTAATCGCTGCACCATTCCCACACGTTGCCCAGCATGTCGTGCAGGCCCCAGGGGTTCGGCTTGCGGCGGCCGACAAGCTGCGGCACACCCGCCGCGTTCGGCTGAAACCAAGCGTAATCCAACACCTCCACCTCGTTGTCGCCGCTGGGAAACGCCGTCTGCGTGCCGCCGCGACAGGCAAATTCCCATTCGGCTTCGGTCGGCAGGCGATAGCGAACTTTTTCCTTTTGACTCAGCCACTGGCAAAACGCCGCTGCGTCGTTCCAGCTCACTTGAACTACCGGCGAGTTGGCGTCCTGAGCGAAGCCGGGACTGCGCCAGGTTCCGACGGGGCTGTTGTCATCGTTGTTATTTTGGTTCTGATTCTTCGGCTTCCCTTTTCCTTTGCCCGGAGAAAATGCCGGCGGCCCCGCCGCCCGTCGCTCGCGCTCACCGTCGGTGCGATAACCGGTCGCAGAGACGAATTGAAAGAACTGCGCGACGGTGACTTCGTGCAGACTGACGTAAACCGGGCGCGTCAGCCGCACGCGATGCTGCGGCGATTCGTCCGCCTCGTGGTTCTTCTCCGATTCGGGCGAGCCCATCAGCAACTCGCCGGGCGGCAGCAATTGCAGCTTGACGCCGATCGAATTCGTTTCGGTCAGCGGCGACTTCATGAAGCGTGCCCAGTTCTCTTGGAACGCTTTGGCCAGCGCGGGCGACAGCGGAGCAACGGCCAGCCCGGGGCCGAGCCCGGTTTCGCTGGTGCGAATGTCCGCCAGCCGCCGCT
>JBGTKH010000565.1:0-5768 GCA_041744735.1 Pirellulaceae bacterium
CACACCACGGGCATTCTGAAAAACGCCGACCGCTGGCGGCGCTCGTGGATCGAGCTGCTGAACGACGCCGGCTATCACTGCACGAACGTCGGCAAGATGCATACGTGGCCGTTCACGACCGAGTTGGGTTTCGACGAACGCTACGTCGTCGAGAACAAGGACCGGTATCTGGAAGGCCGCTATTTCTTCGACGAGTGGGACAAGGCGCTGCGGTTCCGCGGCCTGATCAAGCAACAGCGCGAACTGTATCGCCAGCGGCCCGATTACCGCGACCGGCTCGGGGCCTTCGAGTGGGAGTTGCCGGAAGACACGCACCCAGACAACTTCGTCGGCGATCTGGCTTGCTGGTGGATCAACACGTACCCGAAGACCGAGCCGCTGTTCCTGCAAATCGGTTTCCCCGGCCCGCACCCGCCGTACGATCCGGTGCCGCGATACGCCGAGCCGTATCTGAAAAAAGACCTGCCGCTGCTGGAGGTGACCGAAGAGGAGCTGGAAAACCAGCCGCCGCCGCTGAAGGAACTGCGGATTCACAACAACGAGATCGACCACGATTCGGTCGTGCTGGAATTGAATCCCACGCCCGAGCAGCGCCATCGCCAGCGTGCATATTACCTGGCCAACATGACGATGATCGACGAGAAGGTGGGCCAGATCATGGCCGCGCTCGACAAGCAAGGCTATCTGGAGAACGCCGTCGTGATCTTCACGTCGGACCACGGCGACTGCCTAACCGATCACGGGCACAGCCAGAAGTGGACGATGTACGATCTGATCACTCGCATCCCGTTGGCCGTCTGGTCCCCCGGCCGATTCCAAGGCGGCCGCACGATCGACGCGCTCTGCCAGCAAATGGACCTCGGCCCCACGATCTTGGAATTGGCGGGCATTGAAATCCCGCCGACGCTGGAAGCCGTCACAATGCTCCCCGCGCTGTACGGCGCCGACTGGTCCGGCCGCACCCACGTCTTCGCCGAACAAGCCAAAGACGGCATCCTGACCGGCTGCGAGTTCATGACCATGGTCCGCAGCAAAGCCTGGAAGCTGGTGCATTTTCTGGACGAACCCTACGGCCAACTCTTCGACCTGGCTCACGACCCCGACGAAGTCCGCAACCTCTGGCTCGACCCCGCCGCCGCCGACATGAAGCAAGAGCTGCTGGCCGTCCTCCGCGAATGGCGCATCCGCAGCCAATACCACACCGCCGCCTGGACCGCCGAGTGGCGATAGTCAGCAATTGAGAGATGACGTGCCACTGCCTCGGAGTCCTCGGAGAAGCAGTGCCGGACCTTGAGACGACTTGAACTCTGAGCCCCGACGTTCAGACGGACTTCGCTCGACAGATTATCCAGGTGAAAGAAGTTCACGTCTTTGGCTAAGCGGTCCAACTCGTTACGCATCTCCTGGGCCTTGTCACGCTCGCCCAACACACCATAGACGTCGCCCAGCACTCCGTAACCATCCGCGCGATGCCGGTCTCGCTGGAGAAAGATTTCCGCGTGCGCGAGGGGTTGAGCGCTCGTTGTGACCGTTGTCGGCTCGTGATAGTATGGATGCAGTTAGTCGGTCCACTCCAAGGCGTAATGTATATCCAGGCTCGTTGTTCGGCCGTTGATCGCTGCGCCGGCCGGGTTAGCGGTTACCAACATGGAATCAGCAAGGTCGACGGCGGCTGAATTGCAAACGGAGGATCAAGCGTCTTCGCCTCGGTCAAGATATTTGGTCGGTAGTGCGGAGTGGCTGCGTGAACCGACGCGCGAAGCGGTATGTGGAACCGGGCTGCTGTTGCTGCTGCCGCTGGTCGCCTTTGTCACCGGATATGGCTTTTGGTCTCGATCGGAACCGGTGTTGGGCCGTGATGATGCGCGCGGACGGCTGGCCAAAGCCATCAGCACCTTGCCCGGTCGGGATGGTCACTGGTGGCTGGACGACGAGCAAACCTACGTCTTGCTGCCCGCCGTGCGCGCCGGCCTTGCAAGGCAAATCAAACAAGGTTCCGCCGACGAATTTCGCGAGGCCTTGCAACTCGTTTCCCGTGATTCTTCGTCCCGCGACGCTGGTCCTGACGCGCTCTTCAAACAATTGCAAGCGTGGTCGATGGATACGATCACCCGCATGTTGAATCGCGGCGGCGACCGTGAAGTGTTTGGCATCCCCAAACGAGTTTTCGAGGCGCTCCACCCGCGCGCCGCGGATGCGCCGCGGTTCGTAGACACGCTACGAGCCGCCTTTGACGACGTGCCCAATGACGATACGGCAACCAACCGCCATTTGCGGGCGCTGTTGTTGCACAAATTGGCGCTTCATCAACCCAAGCCGGGAAAAGATGCGGAGGGCAAGTCGCGGTTTGACAAGAATTGGGATCTGGCGGAACAGGAGTACCTGGCGGCTCTCGCGCTTTACCCGTGGTATGAAATCGAGCTGAGCGCCGTATGCCATGCCGACTTGGCACGCCTGTTGAATTCCAGAGAAAAACTCCTTCAGGCCATAAGCCAGTTCCAGACTGCCCGTTCGCTCGTGCAAGACAACTCTCAGACGGCGACTCCGATTCAGTATTTTGTGGTGGACTGTTTGACAAAGGAGGCGGACGCCTATCGCAAAGATGGATCATGGGCAAAGGCCGGTGACGCCCTGCTTCACGCGACACGATTGGCTCAAGACCGGCGCTGGGTCGCTCATGTGCAGGAACGCCGCGGATGGTATTTGATGGACCGCTGGAAGGTGCAGGAGGCGCGGAACTGTTTTCGTGAGGCGATTCGGCTTCGCGCAGATCATCGGCCGCAGCACGAATTGGATCCGCAGGCGCAGCTCCTCATTTTCCACGACCGGCACGGCATTGCCATGGCGGAGCGGTACTTGGGCAATGTCGAAGCGGCGGCCGGCGAGTACGAGCAGATCATCCACGAATTGCAACAGTCGCTGGATCGTGATGAATATGAGGGCCGCCTGCTCAACACGCTCGAGCGCCGGGCCGATTGCGAACTCTATGGCCGGCCGCGCGGAGGCGACGCAGTGAAATGGCTAAAGACAGCTCTGGATAGGGCGGACGAGTTCGAAATACTGGAAGAGCGCAACTGGCGGCGGCTCACTCAGCTCATGTATAAGTTGTCGCTGGCCAATATTCTGGCCGGGGAGATCGACGACGCGATACGGTCGTTTTAATCGGTGGCGGGGTTGTTGCCCGAAGCCGACCACTCGCCACAACTATTGGCTTATCGCCAGATCGTAGCCGCCTGCCTGGACGAGCACTCGGCGAGCGAACGCGACGGCGCGGGTCCCGAGCCGGCCGGTTCAAGCGATCCGGGTGCGCGATTATTTACCACAATCAAGCAGCAGTACATTCTGCTGAGTGCCAAGCATCTTGTCAGTCGCGACGAGCTGGATTTGTTACTATTGGCGGCCCGCATTCTGCCGCCGGGCGACAAGCGCAATCTACACGCGCGACTGATTGTTAAACTGGCCCGTGTGCCTCAAATGGAAGCCGGCGATGGGTCGGCGGCGGCGAAGGACGAACAGGCGACGGCCAATGTGTTGGACGCGGCCGGCTTGCTTCCCTATTTAAAGCTGTCTTATGACACGGCGATTCGATTGGTCCTTTCGCGCGAGGCACAGGAATCATCGCTGGATTGGTTACTCGCCGCCCAGTACATCTCCGAGTCCTGTGAAGGATATGTCAGCCAAGAGTCCGGTCCCAGCTTAGCGCTGTATTTTGAGCCGGACGTGACTCACGCCATACTGGTCGAAGATTCCCGTGCGAGTCATCACTTGCTGGTCGGTGTTTCGCCCAGAAGCGTCGAAGGGTGGCTTCTGGGCGGATCATTTCCGGACGATCGCCTCGACACGCAATTACGCGATCGAGAATCGATCGCCATTGTAAAAGTGTGCCGAACAGAGACGGCCATGACCGTCAGATTCGCGCGGGGCTCACGACAAACTGAGGACACGAAGCAGTGACGACATCGTCGCCGCCATCTGCGGCCAAGTTAGGTTTGCTGCTAGGTCCCACGCTTGCCATCTGTGGAATCGGTTCGATATTGTTTGCCTATGGCGTATTTGGCCGCCCGGACTCAGCTTGGGAACTGCAGTTCAACAAACTCGGCAATGAACAACAGACTTCGTACGGAATGTGGATCGAGGTCTTGCGCCTGATGCTGACTGTGGTGGGAACGTTGCTCGTGACATGTACACGGTTTGGGAAGGAATTGATGCTGCTGTTGCGCGTGACCGACACGTCCACGTGGAGTCTTCGTCTGTGGACGGCGGCTTCGCGCGAGGCGGGGATGGTCACGGTAGCCCGCGGTTGCTTCGTGGTAATGGCCATCGGGCTGGGCGCGGCGCGGACGGTTTGGGTCCTTGGTCCGGACGAGATGGGCCGCGCCAGCAAACTCGTACAATGGGGGGAAGATCATGCGGCCTACGTCGACAGTTCGTTGACGGCGGCCAAGAAGTTTGAGTCCGCGCAAGCATGTTATCGCGCGAAGCTGCTTTACATGCTAATCTTCGATTGCATCATCTTGCCGGTCGCCGTGGTCCTGCCGCTGTTTGCGATTCTGTCCATCGACTTGCCGCGACTTGCAGAGGCCCAACGAAAACTAATGCAGGAAATTGCGCAAGGAAATCCTCTTGCCGGGGTGCAGACTACATTCCAATGCTTTCGCGCTGACCTCCAGGAACAGGCGATGCGTTACTTGAACGTCTTTGCGGCCCTCAGCATTGTAGTGGCGTTCGAAGTGTGGATTGGAAACCGGACGATCGCGTCCGAAGGACGAGATGTGTCGAACGTGGCTTTCGCGGTCGTGGGGGCCAACGCGTTGTTCTTTGTCTTGTTGTGGTACTTCTACCATGACGCCTGGCAAAAGACGGCCAGGTACGCGGTCGAAAAGGGCGAGTCCGATAAACAACTTCGTGAGGAGTACCACCCGTGGTCACTGTTGAAGACGCTACTGCATGAAAGCCTGAGCGGATACACGGTGTTGTTGTTGCTGTTGTCGCCGTTCAAGGATTCGCTGCCCTTTGGATAGGGCGGCGGTTATGGTCGAGCTTGCTTTTGTATGAATCGGCCCAACGCCGAGAACCTGTAGCTTGGGTCTCCGACCCGAGCAACGTCGAGGAATCCCGCGACGTGCTGCGTCGCGGCGAAAACGAAATCGCGGTCGAAGATCTCCGCGGCCTGCTGGCCGCCGTCCGCGCCGCCGGCGAAAAGGGTTTACAGGTCACGCGCTTCAAAGGCTTGGGCGAAATGAATGCCGAAGAGCTGCGCGAAACCACGCTCGACCCCGCCAACCGCACGCTGATCCAAGTCAGCATGCGCGACGCCGGCGCCGCCAACGACATGTTCCGTATCCTGATTGGCGACAAGGTAGAACCTCGCCGCGAGTTCATCGAAAAGCACGCCCTGGAAGTGCGGAATTTGGATGTCTAAAGCGGAGTGCGGCTGGAAGGGAATTGTTGCTCGGATGCACTCGTGGAAAAAACGGTCGCCTTGACTGTGCCACCCGTCCGCGACGCTCATTCCACTTCCTGCTTGCTTTTCCGCCGCAATCCGTAATACTCTGTCAGTGTCGGATTATCGTGGTTAATTCGGCGTTAGCCGCGGTCAGCATTGAGATGAGAGGACATGGGGATCACAGCACGGCCAACGCGCACTTTGGGCAATCTAGGCTAGCGCGGCAACGCGAACTTTGGTAGAGGTAGTGCTTTCCGTTTTCGTGTCGGGAGGGACCTTTATTGGAGAGCGCGTGATGCATCAAGTCAACTCGGATGACGTG
>JBGTKH010000566.1:0-11721 GCA_041744735.1 Pirellulaceae bacterium
GCTGGCCTGCGGTTCAAAGAACAGCAGCATTTGCCCGCGCGCCTCGGCGAACTCCCGCACGTAGATGCCGCAACGGCCGCCGGCGCGGGCGGTGAACAGGGCCGCGTTGCGCCACATCTCCGTGCGCCCCGTCGCGAACAATCCGCTATGTCCCAGCCGCACGGCCAGCGTCGAGTACAGGCTTTGCACGGGTCCGTCGAAGGTGATCGCCAGCGCCTTGCCTTTCGGTTCGGGAGCGTCCTCGTAGTCACGGTTGAACTGCGATGGGAACACCAGATAGCGACCGTCGTCGGCGCTCTCGCGCAAGGCCAGATCGTGCCGCACCAGTTCTTCGACGGTGGCGTGCAGCAGCAACTGCTCTTGGCCGCGGTCCTTCACTTTCTGTTCGGGCGGCACGTGAAACCGGCCGGCCAGCGCCGTTTCTTCCGCCAGCGAACCCAGGCCGTCCGGCTCGTTCTTGGCCGCATTGACCATCGCCGATCCGTAGGCGTCCAGCAGTTCCGGCTGCAACAGGATATAGCCGCCGAAGCTGAGCCGTCGGATCAGGTCGCGGTTTTCCAGGCGGCTGATGCAAGTATCAAACTGCGCCAGCAGATTCTCCCCTGTAGTTTGGCTCTCCAGAGCCGAGCCTCCTGATTCGTCTCGGCTCTGGAGAGCCAAGCTACGCGCCTGTGCAAAATCTTCGTAAAGCTGCGAGGCGGACGCCAACAGCCGGCCGGTTTCTTTGACCGCCAGCAGATACGCCTTGATCTGCGCGAACAGTTCCTCGGACGAAACGACGGGCAGATCGTTCCACGGGATGACGTCTTTGATCGTCGAGCGCAGCTCGTCGATCTGCCAGCCTTCCTTGGCGCTGGTTTCAAAGTAGCCGTCGAATCCAAATTCCTTGATGACGCTTTCGATCCGCTCCTTGCTGACCGACACGCCGCCGCGGTCGTTGCGCGCGGAGACCAGGTACTTCTTCATGGGCACCGCTTGGTCGCCCTGGCGCTGGTGAGCCAATCGCAGCGCGCGTTCCCAATGCCGCACCCCGGCCAGTGGATCGATCTCGCTGCGGGCGTCGAAGACCACCAGCGCCACCGCCACTTCGTTCAAGTAAAGCTGGTGAATCACGCGATATCCCGGCTGACCGGCCAGATCCCACATCAACGTCTCGCGCGTTTGCTTACGGTTGTTGTCAAGTTGCACTTGCTGCGAGTCGAACGTCCACACATTCCGCCCAGCGGTCGATTCGGTGGCCTCGAAGCCTTTGTTGTTCAGCACGAGGCTCAGTCCCGACTTGCCTACGCCCGTGTCACCCACAAGCACGACCTTGGCGTTCACGTAGTGGACTGTCGGTGCCGCCGCGCCGGCGCCCTTGCCCAGCAGCACGTCGAAGTCCAGTTCCCAGAGGTGGATCAGCCGGGATCGCTCGTTATCCGGCGTGCCTGAAACCGGGCCGGCGGTGGCCAACAGCGGCAACGTAGCATGAAAGGCCACCGCGGGAATCCAATTCCTGTTTGATGGCTCCGGGATGATTGCGACCGTCTCCCACGTCTCGCAACTCCAGAGGCGGATCGTGTGATCGCGACTCGTCGAGGCCAGCAGTCGACGGTCCGGTGAAAAGGCGATACGATCGACACACGCGGTGTGCCCTTCGAGTGTGCGGAGCAGCTTGCCGCTTCGCGCCTCCCAGAGCTTCACTGTGTTGTCACCACTCCCGCTGGCCAGCGTCGCGCCCTGCGGATCAAACGCCACGCTCAAAACCCACTCGTGGTGCCCTTCGAGTGTGTGGAGCAGCTTGCCGCTTCGCGCCTCCCAGAGCTTCACGGTCTTGTCATTACTCCCGCTGGCCAACGTCCCGCCCTGCGGATCAGACGCCAAGCTAGAGACCGCGTCCTGGTGGCCTTCGAGGGTGCGAAGCAGCTTGCCACTTCGCACATCCCAGACTTTCACCTTGTTGTCATCACCCCCGCTGGCCAGCGTTCCGCCCTGCATATCAAACACTACGCTCAAGACGTGCGATTGGTGCCCTTCGAGTGTGTGGAGCAGCTTGCCGCTTCGCGCCTCCCAGAGCTTTACCTTATGGTCATAACTCCCACTGGCCAGAGTCCCGCCCTGCGGATCAAACGCCACGACATAGACCCAACTCCGGTGCCCTTCGAGCGTGCGGAGCAGCTTGCCGCTTCGCGCCTCCCAGAGCTTCACCGTCCGGTCAGTACTCCCACTGGCCAGCGTCCCGCCCTGCGGATCAAACGCCACACTTGAGATCACGCCCTCGTGCCCTTCAAGCGTGCGGAGCAGCTTCACCCCCGGCGGCAACGGCGCCGCGGTTTGCCCACTCGCTCGATCCGGCTCGCTGTGTTCTTTCTTCTTCCCCATCCCCTCCATCGAACCGCACCCGCCCCGCCTTGTCAATCATGGATGCCACGGGCTTGTCCCGTGGTGCCTTACTTTGGCTGCGCCGAATATCGGATGCCACGGGCTTGACCCGTGGTGCTTCACGTTGGCTGCTACACCGGAGGCCGGAAAACCGGCGTCGAATACCACGGGCTTGTCCCGTGGATCGTTACGCTGATCGCCGTCGTGACCGCCCATCGAGCATCGACCGTAACCATCCACGGGACAAGCCCGTGGCATTTAACCGCTTCGACGACTTTGTCTTTTAGCCGCAAACGTGACGTTCCACGGGTCAAGCCCGTGGCATTCCGGTTTTGCGGATTGCGAGCCGGATTGAACGCGATCACTTCGGCAACCAGTTCTCGACTCTGAGGCCGGGGACTTGTTCGAAATCCGATACATTGCGAGAAAGCAGTGTCGCATCGTGGACGAGCACGACGGAGGCGATTTTCAGATCGGTGCTGCTGATTCGAATTTTCTGTTTTCTGAAACGCTTGAATGCGGCTGCGGCATCTTGATTGAAGGGTAGCAATGTCCACTCCGCGAAGAAGTCGGCAAATTGAACCAAACGATCGTAGAACGGGATTTGCTTCGCTACGTCCGCATGCCGTCTGATCTGACTCAACCAACTGCGAACCTGTTCCTCGTAGGTGACGACCGTCGTAACGACTTCCTCATTTTCAACGGATTCGATTCGCTGACGAAGGCTCCCGGCATGGGGTGAATCATGATGCTGCAAGATCGAAAGATGATCGGTATCGAGGACGATCATGACTGGCCATTTTGCTCGTCAAAGTCCTGGTAAAACTGCACCCGTTCCTGCTCACGCGAGCGCAGAGCCTCGTCGATAACTTGTTTCATGATGGGATCGCCGTCGAACATTCCGATGGTCCGGCGCCAATCCTTCTTGCGCGGCGTTTCGCCAGGCAGCCGGCTTAGAACTCCGTTCACAAGTTTCTCGAGGCGGTCTAATCTTTCTTCAACCGTGCCCTGTGTCATGAGTTTTCTCCGTCGGGCGGGATTAGGTAGCCACGGCAGTCCCACACGTTGGATTTTATCATCGGGCGGCTCGTCGAACAACGAATGTTGGCATTACAGCGTTGTCGTTTTCGGATCGGCGTGGTCGGTGATGTTGCTGGGGACGGCGGGCAGTTCTAGGGTGAAGCGGCTGCCGACTTGGGGTTGGCTTTCGACGCGGATTTCGCCGCCGTGCTCTTGGATGATCTTCTGGCTGACGGGCAAGCCGAGGCCGGTGCCGCGGGCGCCTTTGCGGGATTCGAAGACGGAGAAGATACGCTTCAAGTCTTCGGGCGGAATGCCTTCGCCGTTGTCTGCGACCGAGACGCGCACGACGCTTGGTTCCGATTGATATTCGGTCGAGACGATCACACGGCCGTGTTCCTTTTTCTCGCAGGCGTCGATGGCGTTGGTCACGACGTTTAGAATCGCCCGATGCAAACCCTCGGGGTCGAGCATCAGCGAGGGCATGCCGGCGGCGGGTTGCCACACGAGTTCGACACCGGCGTCTGCGGCGCGCGTCTGCATCAACTCGATCACGTCATTACAGATCTCGTTCATGTCGGACGGCACCGGTTCGGGCTCGCGGCGTTTGCTGAAGGTGAGCATGTCCATGACCAGGTTCGAGATTTTTTCCTGGTTCTTCTCGACGATGCTCCAGCCTTTGCGAACCACGTCCTGTTCGTTGGCCTTTAGTCCCTCTTCGATCAGATAGCTGCCGCCGCGGATGCCTTGCAGGATGTTTTTGATGTGGTGCGAGAGCGTGGCAATCGTCTGGCCCATCGCCGCCAGCCGCTCGGCCTGCACCATCGCCGAGTAATACGACGTGTCTTCCACGGCCAGCGCGGCTTGATGCGCGATGGCGATCATCAGCTTCAGGTGCTCTTCCGAGAATTTGTTCGCGTTGCCCTGCTGCACGACGCGGCCGGGCGGCGTGTAGGTGTCGATGTAGATCAGCCCCACGATGCCGTAGCGGCCTTGCATCGGCACGCAGATCGCCTCGCGCACGCCCAGCTTCACGATGCTGGCCGCCGCGTCCCAGCGTTGGTCTTCGCCGGCGTCGCTGGTCAGCACGCCCTCCTTTTGCTCGTGCACGTAATCCAGGATTGTGCGGCTGATCACGATCTTCTCGTTGGGGTCCACGCCCTTGCGATTGCGAGTGACCCTGGGCGTCAGTTCTTCCAACTCATGATCGAACAGCATCACGCAGCCGCGGTCGGCTTCGACCCACTCAAAGATCAGCTCCATGATGCGGTGCAGCAGTTGGTCGATGTCCAGCGTGTGGCTGACGGCCAGTGCCGTGCGGTACATGATCTGCAGGTTGCTGCGAGCGCGGGCCAGCCAGGGGCTGTCGGATTCCTCCGCCGCGCCGAAGATCTTGCTCCCCTCTTCCTGCCCGATGGCCCGCACGATGCGCGAGCCACCCATGTCGCGCTGGTGGCCGACGATGTCGACCTCGCTGTGAATGTCGTGCGACGAGGCGTCTTCGACCGCCGTGTAGATCATCAGCGTGCGGCCGATCAGCACGCGGTCGCCGCTCCGCAACGTGCGCTGCTCGATTTGCTCGCTGTTCACGAACGTGCCGTTGGAACTTTTCAGATCGACCAGCAGATACGTGCCGTTGTCGTCTCGCAATTCGGCGTGCCGCCGCGAGATCTCGGTGTCGTGCAATTGGATCGGGTTCGCGCTGTCGCGGCCCAGTCCCAGCACCGGGTCCTTCAGCTCGAAGCGCTTGCCTTGATCTTTGCCTTGGATGACGAACAGCGAAGCCACAGCCGCAATTCCCCCGCGCCCGGCCGGCACCAGCGCGCGAGGGCGGCAACAGTGCCGTCCTTCTGCTACTCGCTGGGTGGGGCCGCGATAGCACGATGCAACAACCTCTCGATTGTACGAACCAGCGGGGCATAGTGGTAGGGCTTGGACACGACCTGATCGTTTGGCACAGCGGGCTGGTCGCGCCGCATGGTGCCCAGCACGACTAGCGACGACCGCAGCGAATCCGAGTGGTCGCCGTATTGGCGGCAGATCGTGTCGTCGTCGAGTGTTTCGGATTCGATATTCAGCACGATGACACCGGGCTGATGGCGGCGAGCCATTTCCAAACCCTGGCGGGCAGAGCGGGCTTCATAGATATACATGCCGCGCAATTCCAACGCGGCTCGCAGCACTTCGCGGCTTTCTTCGGACTCGTCGACGATCAAGACACTGCGGTGGGGCTGGCTATCAACGCTGGCAAGCAAAGTCGCACCTCCCTGTGCGGATGTTGTGTTCAACGGGGCGAGAGGATACCGCGGCGGATGGTTTCTGTCAAAACCGATATTCCGCGAGGCCGGTTTCGCGTAGTAGTACACTTTCGTAGCCGAACTTGTGAAAGTTCGGAAGTGTTTCACTTTCGTAGCCGAACTTGTGAAAGTTCGGAAGTGTTTCACTTTCGTAGCCGAACTTGTGAAAGTTCGGAAGTGTCACCACTTCCGCTACTCAATTTGTACCACTACCCGGTTTCGCGGGTTGACTTAAACGCATGCTCCCGCCAGAATTAGCCTCGCAGCATCCCCAATCTGCCTCGCGATGTTCCCGCCGACGTACGGTCTTCCCGCCTCTGCATCCGTTATTTACTCATTCAAAATAGGTCTTGCAATGAACTGCTGTTTGCAAACCCGCCGTTCGCTTCATGACGTTGCTCTTCGGCTGGCCGTGACGACCGCGCGGTTGTTAGCGTTCGCCGTGGTCGCGTCCCTCATGCCATCGGCCAGCGTCGCCGGTGAAGAAAATGCTGCCGCTGTCGAACGGCGGCTGGGCGATGCGGTCAAGTATCTGGCATCCGATGAACTCGAAGGTCGCGGCGTAGGCACGAAAGGCTTGGACATGGCGGCGGACTATATCGCTGCCGAGTTCGCCAGCATGGGATTGAAGACGGATCTGTTCGACGGCTCGCCGTTTCAGAGGCTCACCGTCACGGTCGCTTCCGAGTTGGGGCCGAAGGAACAGAATCGGCTGACGCTGATCGGCCCGCCGGAGAAAGAAGGCGGTGAGCCAATTCGGTTGGAACTAACTTCCGGCAAGGATTTTAATCCGCTGGCCATCGGCGGGTCGGGGCAGTTCGATGCGCCGCTGGTCTTCGTCGGTTACGGCATCACGGCTAACGAACACAAGTTCGACGAATACGAAGGGCAGAACATCGAAGGCAAAGTGGTGCTGATCATTCGCAAGGAGCCGCAGCAGGCCAATCCGCACAGCGTCTTCAATGGCACGCAAGCGTCGCAGTACGCCCCGTTTGTCCGCAAGGTGGCCAACGCCTTCGAGCACGGCGCGGCGGCCGTCATTCTGGTCAATGACAATGCGGAGCTGCAATCCAAAGCCAAGGCAGAAAAGAAGCGGTGGCAGGACGCGATCGACAAGCTGGCCGAAGCCAATACCGCTTTTAAGAAGATCGAGAACCCAACGCCCGAACAATTCGCCAAACATGGGGATGAGGTCGCAAAGCTTTCCGAGAGCATTCAGACAATCGGCAAGCGGCTGGACGGCGACTTCGATCAAGTGTTGAATTTTCAAGGCGCCGGCGGCGAGAGCACTCACCGCAATACGCCCGTCTTCTTTTGCAGCCGTACAGCAGCCGACCGCGCGATTCGCGCGTCGCTGGGCACCGACCTGGCTTCGATCGAGGCCGAAATCGACAAGGATCTGAAGCCGCGCAGCGCCGCACTGGCCGGCTGGCGAGCGGCTGGTCAATCGAACGTAATTCACAAGCAGGCCGAAGTGAAGAACGTCGTCGCCGTGCTGGAAGGCGAAGGGCCACATGCGGATGAAACGGTGGTCGTCGGCGCTCACTACGATCATCTCGGCATGGGCGGCAGCGGTTCGTTGGCTCCGTCGACCGTGGCGGTTCACAACGGCGCCGACGACAACGCTTCAGGCACCGCGGCGCTGCTGGAAATCGCTCGCCGTTTGGCAACCGCGGAGAAGAAACCGTCGCGCCGCATCGTGTTCATCGCGTTCACCGGCGAGGAGCGCGGGCTGCTGGGCAGCGCCAAATACGTTCGCGAGCCCCTGTTTCCGCTCGAACGTACGATCGCCATGATCAACATGGACATGGTCGGCCGCATGCAAGACGACAAGCTGATCGTGCACGGCACGGGGACCGCTTCCGAACTGGATTCGCTGGTCGACGAGTTGAACAAGTCGTTCGGCTTCAAGATTACGAAACAGTCTGGCGGCTTCGGCCCCAGCGATCACTCGTCGTTCTACGCCAAGCAGATCCCCGTGCTGCATCTGTTCACCGGCTCGCACAACGATTACCACCGGCCCAGCGACGACGCGGAGAAGATCAACGTCGAGGGCCTGCGCCGCGTTGCCGATTTCGTGACCGGGACCGTGACGTCATTGGCCCAGTCCGAATCTCGCCCGCGCTATATCGAAACCAAACGCCCCCAAACTGCCGGCGACGGCGGCGATCGCCCATACCTTGGCAGCATCCCCGACTTCAGCCAAGAAGTCGAAGGCTACGCGCTCATGGGAGTCAGCAAAGACAGCCCGGCCGAGCAAGCCGGCCTGAAATCTGGTGACGTGATCGTCAAGTTCGGCGAGAGCAAAATCGGCGGCCTCGAAGACATCGACAGCGCCCTGCGCAAATTCAAGGCCGGCGACAAGGTCCCCGTCCTCATCAAACGGGACGGCAAAGAGGTCACGGTAACCGTAACCCTCGCTCCGCCGCGCTAAGTCACCGCCGACGCTATTGCTCCGTCAACCGGCGAATGTAGCCGAAGTCGCCAGACTTTGGCCTTCCCTAGCGAATGTAGCCGAACTCGCCAGAGTTTGGCCGTCCCTGGCGAATGTAGCCGAACTCGCCAGAGTTTGGCCTTCCCTGCCAAATGTAGCCGAACTCGCCAGAGTTTGGCCTTCCCGCGATCCAGCCAAAGTCGGGCGACTTCGGCTACCCATCAATGCTTGATCGCGGAGACAGCCTGTTTTTGAAACTCGCCGCGGATGTCGGAGGCGTCGCTGTTGCCGAACTCGGTGCGTTGGATCATCAGCACAAAGATCATCTGCCGCTGCGGATCGATCCAGCCCTGCGTGCCGAACGCGCCACCGTGACCGAATGTGCCGGGCGATACCATACTGCTGACACCTTGCGGCTCGCGCACCACGCACCAGCCCAAACCCCAGCCATTGCCGGGCGTGAAGCCGGTTGTCAGTTCGCCGGTCTGCACGCTGGTCATCTGCTGGACCGCCGCTTTCGACACGATTCGCCGTCCATCCAACTCGCCGCCGTTGAGAACCATTTGGTAGAAGCGAACCATGTCGCCCGCGGTGGAGAACAAACCGCCCGACGGATTCGGCGTGCGTGGCTCGGACAAATCGTTCAACCAATGCGAGGCAACTTCCAACGACTTCTTATCCGCGCTCGGCTTGTACAATCGCACCACGCGCTTGCGTTGCTCGGCCGACGGGTTGAACGTCGTGTCGTTCATCTTCAGCGGCTGAAAGATGCGCTCGGCCAGAAACTCGTCGAACGCCTGGCCGGAGACGACTTCGACCACGCGCCCGCAAACGGACAGCCCCGGACTGTACTGCCATTTCGAGCCGGGCTCGAACTGCATCGGCTGCTTCACGAGCAGCTCAACCGTTTCCTTCAGCGACCCTTGATTCTGTTGGCTGCCGCCGATGCCCGATGTGTGTGTGAGCATGTCGCGAATCGTCACGTCGCGTTTCGGCGGTCGGCCGTCGAGCGACACCGTTTTGAATGCGGGGATGTACTGCGCCACCGGATCGTCGACCGACAGCTTGCCCTCGTCCTGCAGAATCATCACCGCCGTGGCCGTGACTGGTTTAGTCATCGAGGCGATGGCAAACAGCGAGTCCTTGCTCATCGGCCGGCTGTCGGCGATGTCCGCGTTGCCGACCGCTTCCCAGTGCACGATCTGCCCGCGCCGCGCCGCCAGCGTCACCACGCCGGAAATCTGCTGGTCGTCCACAAACTGGCGCATCTTGTCGCCGATCTTTGCCAGTTCACTCGGGTCCATCCCGGCCGCAGCCACTTCGGCCGGCGCGAGCACTTTCAGCGCCGCGTCTCCGGCGGCCACGTGGCTCAAACGCAAGCAGAAAACCGCGGCAAATGCGATCGCGGCAGGCAACAGATATCGTGTCTTGGGCATGTTCAGTCCTCGCTAAAACGTGGCGTCGCGGAAATGATGGACAGCTAGATGAAATTTTGCCGGATGAACGTTATAATTGCCAGCGTTGCGAACGCAAAATCGCCAACTATTTCGCTTTTGTTTCCCATCAATCCGGAGCGTGCTGACATGAAGAAAGCCATTTTTGCTGCGTCGCTGTTGTTGTTGTTCGCCACGACTGCCTCGGCCGATACCTGGGAAAAGCTGCGCGACGAGGCCGGCAATTTCTCCGTGTCGGTGCCCGGCAAGCCGGTGAAGCAATCTCAAATCGTCGATACCGAAGTCGGCAAAGTCGAAGCCATCTACTACCTGGTTGAGTTGAAGGAGGGCAATCTGGTTTACGCGGTGGCTTTCAATGATTATCCGAAAGAATTCGCCGACAACGCCGACACCGATGCCGTGCTCGACGGCGTGCGCAACGGCAACATCAAACCGCACAACGGCACGGTGAGCAGCGAAACCAAAATCAAGCTCGACGGCTATCCGGGCCGCGAATACACGTTCGATGGCAAGCTGAGCGGCGACGGCGTACCGGTCAAGGGCCACGTGCGGTTGTTCCTGGTTGGCCCGCGGCTGTATCAACTAATCGTCTTCGCCGCCGCCGATTCGCTGCCGGAGAAGGAAGACATCGGGCGTTTTTTCTTTTCGTTTGATCGAACAAAGAAGTAAACGATGTTTCGTTGGGCGCCGTGTTTCCTGTGGGCGGCGCGGACGGCTGTCTCTTGGCGGCCGTCGAGAACGGTCAACCCGGCGAAAACCTTCCCACGAAACTCAAGTGGGTTTCCCTCGAGTGCTTTCCAGTCTGCGGAGAAGGTCCTTGTCTTCATTGGAGATTCGCCTCTACGCATCGCCTTCGAAGGCAGAACGACCCGCATCACGGGGCAGCGGGCGTTTGCGTTGATTTCAGAATCCGCTGACCACCGCCGCTCCCGTGCATGCGATGGTTATGGCCGCTATCGAATCCACAGTTTCGAAGTATTCAACCATCGGGCGCACTAAAGTCGTCGTCCCAAGGCAACTCGCCAACGTCAACGTACGCACCGCAATGTTTGCACTCTTGAGTCGTTCCGTCGAGCGAGTTCGGAAACGAAGTTGTTCTTCCGCAGTCTTCACAGACGACTTGTATTTCACTGGGGCCTTCAACTGGAGTGTTGCGTGCCCTTTTCTTCCCCTCGAAGTCTCGGATTAGCTCGGCGGCCATTTGAAGGGTGGCTTCGTCGACCCATATGTTCGGCTTGTGGAATTGACTGATCGTGCCGAATGCCCAGAGACTGACTCCAGACTGGTCCTCGACCGCATGCGCGGGCACGCCGTTGGCGTGAAGCATGTCGACGATCATATGGGCCTCGATGTTCGTCGCAGCGGTGTAGGCTATCACTGGCTTTTTGAAGTCCATTTGCGAGTTCCAGTCTGAAGGCCATAACGAATTGCAAACTATCCGGCTGCTTTGAGACGGGTAGTTCGGGCGTTGAAGTATGCTGCTTCGCGGGCGGAGGGCGCTTTGCGGATGCAATGACGCTGGCCGGCGAAGGGTGCTCATGGTAACGCTTCGGAGTCGCCACGTGCAAGTTGATGCGGGCGGCAAACATGTGGAGTCGGAAGGCTGTGGCGGTCGAAGGGGCGCGCGGTCGTATCGGTTGGCCGGTGATGACGAGAGGCGGGGAGCAACGGATGGCGGGCCGCGCAGACCGCGGGCGCGGGCGGTTGTGGATGGCCGGCGAGATGCAGCGGGAGAAGCGTTAATTGGGACATGGGGAGGGCGGAGGGTCGGGACTGCGGATGCTCGGGGGCCGGTTTTGAAGTTGCGCTAGCATCAATTTGTAGCCGAATTCGCCAGAATTTGGTTTTCGAGTTCAACACAAGACCGTCCAAATTCTGGCGAATTCGGCTACCATCAATTGAATCGCGCAACTTCGAAAGGGGCCGGCGAGGGCTCGACCACGGCTGATACCAGACGGGGCTCGTCGAGTAATCATGGAATAAGTCGCGCCACGAAGGGCGCCGTGTGAAGGCCACGCTGGTCAAAGGGCCTGCGCAGTGCGGACACTTGCGAGACGTTTCCGGCAGGTCGTCTTCCAGCGGCGGCTGGCGGGGCGGTTCGGGATCGGTGTCGGTGATCCGTAACAACTGGCGACAGCGCTGCAAGTAGTCCTGT
>JBGTKH010000567.1:0-9055 GCA_041744735.1 Pirellulaceae bacterium
GAGGGCATCGCTCAATCACCGCTGGACCAACTCCCGCCTGACGTGCTCCAGCAAGTCACCCGCTCGCGCACCAGCGACGGCGCCGAAGTCATCACCGGCCACCTGCGCTGCCACTTCGCCCCCGGCGAGCGATCGCAAACCCTGCACGTCGCCTTCTGCCCCCCATTAGACGCCACCCCCACGCTCACCCTCCACCAACAGTCCGGCCCCTCGGCCACCATCCGCCCCACCCAAGTCCACCCCTACGGCGCCCGCCTCGACCTCCGCCTCACCACCACCCCCCGCGCCGCCACCCTCCTCACCCTGCACTTCACCGCCCAACTCCCCGCCGTTCCGCACGAAAACCCGCCCGCCCCATAACTGATCCCGCCAGAATGCGCCGCACGGCGACTGCTTGCCCGCCGCTTCATTCCGTGGTAATTTATTACCATGCGGCGAGGTGGGCAACCATGAACGTAACCATTTACTGGGATCTCGATGACGACGAGGAAGGAAATGTTCAGCATGTTGCGGAGCATGGCATTGAAAAAGATGACGTAGCTCACGTGTTCGACAATCCCGTCGGACTTGACAACAGCGATTCATCAAAGCGCCCGATGGTTTTCGGATACACAATCGATGGTCGTTACATCGCGGTGATATACGACGAAGTGGACGAAGACACGGTTTACCCCGTCACGGCATTCGAAGTTCCCGAACCCGCCTAGGAGCCAGTCATGGCCAAACAAATAACTCGCGACCGCAAGTTAACGACGGAAGAGGCAGCCAAGTATCGCCAGATGCGCGCGGAGATCGAAGCAGAAAAACCACAGATCATCGCCAAGGCCCAGCATGCACGCCGCGAATCGCGCCGCCAGCAACTGGCCACGGTGATGCAAGAACTCAAAGCCGCGCGGGAAGCCAAAGGGCTAAGCCTAGCGGACGTTCACCAGCAAACGGGGATCGACCGATCCGCACTGTCCAAGCTCGAAAACGTAACCAACGAAAACCCGACCATCGAAACCTTGTTACGCTACGCCGAAGTCGTCGGCAAACGAATTGAGATTCAGGTGCTTGATCGGTGAACTCGTATGAGGAGTTCTAAGCTGTGGACAATTTGGGCGAAACCTTCCGTATCAAGCCCTGTGAGCGACCGCAGCAATGAACAGTTCCTTGGTTCCGTCCATCCCGGAAAAATCAGCTCACTCAATTGTCACCAGCAAATCGCCGGATTCGACTTGGCTGCCGGGGGCGACGAGGAGTTGGCCGATTTTGCCTTCGCGTTCGGCGTAGAGGTTGGTTTCCATCTTCATGGCTTCCAGGCTCATCAGCATTTGGCCTTTGGCGACGCTGTCGCCGGGCTGCACGGCGACGGTCACGACCATGCCGGGCATGCTGGCGCCGACGTGGCCGGGCTGCGAGGGGTCGGCCTTGACTTGCTGTTTCGTTTCGGGCTCCAGCGAAAGATCGACCACCGTCACGTCGCGCGGCTGGCCGTTCAGTTCGAAGAATACGGTGCGCTTGCCGTCGGGGTGCGGTTCGCCGATCGTTAAGAACTTGACGATCAGCGTCTTGCCAGGTTCGATGTCCACCGAGACTTCTTCGCCCGCTTCCAATCCGTAGAAGAAGACCGGCGTGGGCAGTTCGCTGGTGTCGGAGTACTTGCGCTGATGAGCGGCGAAGTCGGTGAAAACTTTTGAGTACAACAGATACGACACGACCTCTTTCTTATTCGGCTCGCGGCCCAGCAGCTTCTGAATTTCTTCGGCGGCCTGTTTGAGGTCCGCGGCAGGCAAGCTCGCGCCGGGGCGGCCGGTCATGGCTTTGCGGTCGCGCATGATGCGCTGCTTCACCTTCTTCGGAAAGCCGCCGGGTGGCTGGCCCATCATGCCGCCAATCAGATCGACGACTGATTCGGGGAACGCCAACTCACGCTCGCTGTTAAGAACGTCTTCGTTCGTAAGATTGTTGGCGACCATGAACAGGGCCATGTCGCCGACCGACTTCGACGTGGGCGTAACTTTCACGATGTCGCCGAACAGTTGATTGACGTCGGCGTAGACTTTGCACACGTCGTGCCAGCGGTGAGCCAAGCCCAAGGCCCGCGCTTGCTGATATAAATTCGTGTACTGGCCGCCCGGCATCTCGTGGCTGTACAGGTCCGACGCGGCCGGCGGCGTCTCGCTTTCGAAGGCCGTATAGAATTGCCGCGCGGCTCGCCAGTATTCCGCGATCGCGTCGAGATGTGCGGCGTTGAGGCCGGTCTCGCGTTTGGTGAACCGCAGGGCTTCGACCAGCGTGTTCAGATTCGGCTGCGACGTGCCGCCCGACAACGGCGCCATTGCGGCGTCGGCAATGTCCACCTTGACCTCGGCGGCTTTCAGAATCGACGCGGCTTGAATGCCCGACGTGTCGTGTGTGTGGAAGTGGATCGGGATGCCGATCTCTTGCTTCAGCGTCTTGACGAGTTGTTCGGCCGCGTACGGCTTGCACAACCCGGCCATGTCCTTGATGGCCAGAATGTGCGCCCCCATGCTCTCCAATTCCTTAGCCAGATCGACGTAGTACTTCAAGTCGTACTTAGGACGGCCGGGGTTTAGAATGTCGCCGGTGTAGCAGATCGCGGGTTCGCAAATCGCGCCGGTTTTGAGCACCGCCTCCATCGCCACGCGCATGTTGGGGACCCAGTTCAGGGCGTCGAAGATGCGGAACACGTCGATGCCGGCGTCGGCCGCTTCGTGCACAAATGCCTTGACAATGTTGTCGGGGTAGTTCGTATAGCCGACGGCGTTCGACGCCCGCAGCAACATCTGAAACAGGATGTTGGGAATCTTCTCGCGCAGTTTCTCCAGCCGCTGCCACGGGCATTCCTTCAAGAACCGCATCGACGTGTCGAACGTGGCTCCGCCCCACATCTCGATCGAAAACAGTTCCGGGCAGAGATGTGCATAGGCGTCGGCGATATTCAATAAATCCTGCGTGCGCACGCGCGTGGCCAGCAGCGATTGATGTGCATCGCGAAATGTGGTGTCGGTCAGCAGCAGCGATTTTTCCTTGAGCACCCACTGGCTGAATTTCTCGGGACCAAGCTGCAGCAGCTTCTGCCGCGTGCCGTCGGGGATCGGCTCGGTGGGATTGATCGCGGGAACAGGAGCCGGCTCGCGCGTCGTGGGCTTCGACCGGCCTTTGACCAGCGAATTGCCGTTAACCATCACGTCGCCCAGGTACGTGAGCAGTTTCGTCGCGCGGTCGCGACGTTTGGGCAGCGTGAACAGTTCGGGCGATTCGTCGATGAACCGCGTCGTGCAGCCGCCTTCCAGAAACGTCGGGTGCGTGACCAGCTTGATTAAAAACGGGATGTTCGTTTTCACGCCGCGGACGCGAAATTCCTGCAGGCTGCGTTCCATCCGCCGAGCCGCGTCGCACAGCCGCCGCCCGCGGGCCGTGACCTTTACCAACAGCGAATCGTAAAACGGATTCACGACGGCGCCGGAGAACGCCGAGCCCGCGTCCAAACGAATGCCCATGCCGCTGGCCGAACGATAGTGCGTGATGCGGCCGTAGTCGGGCATGAAGTTGTTCGACGGATCTTCGGTGGTCACGCGGGACTGAATCGCGAAACCGTTGGTTCTGACTTCGTCCTGCGAGCCCAGGCCGATTTCGGGGTCGCTGAGCGGCGTGCCCTGGGCGATCAAGATCTGTGACTTGACGACGTCGACGCCCGTCACCTCTTCGGTCACCGTGTGCTCGACCTGAATACGCGGGTTGACCTCGATGAAGTAGTACTGGTCCGTGTCGCGGTCCAGCAGAAACTCAACGGTGCCCGCGTTCTGATAATGCACCGCGCGGCCGATCGTCAACGCGGCGTCGCACAGTGCTTGGCGGACTTTCGGGTCCAGCATCGGGGCCGGCGCGATCTCGACCACTTTCTGATGCCGCCGTTGGACCGAGCAATCGCGCTCGAACAGGTGCACGAGGTTGCCGTGTTTGTCGCCCAGCAATTGCACCTCGATGTGCCGCGCCCGCTGCACGAACTTCTCGACGAAGATGTCGGGGCTGCCGAATGCCGTGAGAGATTCTCGCCGTGCCTGTTCAAACGACGCAGCGAATTCCTTGGCTTCTTTGACCACTCGCATACCGCGGCCGCCGCCGCCTTTGGCCGCTTTCAGAATCACGGGGTAACCCAACTTCTCCGCCGTCTTTTCGCCTTCCGCCGCGTTGCGTGCGGCTTTGCTGCTGCCGCCCAGCACCGGCACGTTGGCGGCTTGCGCGATGTTGCGAGCCTGCGTCTTGTCACCGAGCTTTTCCAAGGCGTCGACCGTCGGTCCGACGAAGATGATCCCTTCTCGTTCGCAGGCCCGCGCCAGATCGGGGTTCTCGGACATGAAGCCGTAGCCTGGATGAATCGCGTCGACGCCCACGTGCTTGGCCATCGACACGATGCTCTCGATGCCCAAATACGCACGGATCGGCTCGCCCGGCTTGCCCACCAGATACGCTTCATCGGCCTTGAAGCGGTGCAGCGCAAAGCGGTCCTCGTGCGTGTAAACGGCCACCGTGCGAATGCCCAGCTCGTGAGCACTGCGGAACACGCGAATGGCGATTTCGCTGCGGTTGGCGACGAGTAACTTGGTGATCTTTTTCATGGACGACGAATCTCGCGTATTTTATCAGAGCGACCAATTGACAATCGCTGTCGGTTGCGGCGTCGGTTTTCTAGTGCCGACCACTAAGTACTGAGTACTGAGTACCTAGTACCGAGTACCGGGTCGCAACAGCCGGCGCCGCAAGCGGAGAGAGGAAGACACACTGTATCAACTGATGCCAGATTCTGTAAGCCGCTACCTGACGCCAGATCGTGTAAGCCGCTACCACAGCGTATACCCGCCGTCGATCACCAGCGCGGCGCCGGTCATGTAGCGCGAGGCATCGCTGGCCAGATAGACGGCCAGCGGGCCAAGGTCTTCGGGGCGGCCGAAATCGCCCATCGGGATTTGGCCGCGGAATGTTTCGATCACTTCTGGATGGATTTTGGACCAGCGGATGTTGGCCTCGGTCATGAAGCCGCCGGGGCAAATCGCCTTGACGGTCACCCCGTGCCGCGCCCAATCCGCGGCGGTGGCTCTCGTGAATTGCACGACCGCCGCTTTGGACGTTTCGTAATGACGGCCCGCGATGCCGCGCCCGGCGACGAAGGCGTTGATCGACGCGATGTTAATGATCCGGCCGCCTTGCCCGCGCTCGACCATCTGCCCGCCGACCAGCTTCGTGCAGAGGAACGCGCTGGTCAGATTCAAATCCATCAATCGCCGCCAAGTTTCCAGCGGCATATCTTGCGTGGCTATGTTTTCGCGCCGGCCGCCGACGTTGTTGATCAGGATGTCGATCGGCCCGTGGTCGTCCAGCGCCGCTCGGCACGCCCGTTCGCAGTCGTCGGTCTGTCCCACGTCGGCTTGAATCGTCCACACTTGCCGGCCCAGTGCCCGAATGTCCGCGGCGGTCGTGTCCAAGCTGGGCTGATCGCGGCCAACCAAAATGACGTCGGCCCCCGCATCCGCGATGGCCAGCGCCATCTCGCGTCCCAGCCCGCGACTGCCGCCCGTGATAAACAGACGTTTCCCGTCCAATCGAAAGCGGTCTAGGATGTTCATGCCTAGCAGGTTTAGCCACCGAGGAGTTCTATGTCAATCATCCACACGTGCCACTGTTTCGGAGTCTTCGGAGAAACAGTGTGGATCAGCGACACGACGTACCAGCACCACGACAGACGCCGAGAGCGAGCGAAACGAAACAATTTCCGTTAACATTAGTCGACTTACCAATCGGTTCCCGCCCCCCGTGGGGTAGGCTTCCAGCCTGCCTCCGGTTCGCAAATCACGTTGCAGTCCCAACCATGACCACCAAGCATCGCCGCACCGTGATGGTCAGCAGCACAGCGCGTGACCTGCCGGATCACCGCCAGCAGATCCTGGACGCCTGCCTGCGCCAGGACTGCACGCCGATCATCCGGTCCGGGCCGCCGACGTTACTCAATAACCGGCTCCAATATCCAATTCCGATGGCAGCAGTCTCAACGAATCGTAATTGTCGATGCCGTCTTCGTTGAACTTTTCTTCGAGTTGTGCCAGCCGCGATTTCAATTGGTTGTGGGCCTTGCGGCACTCGATTTCCAAAGATCGGTTCTCCAGGTCGGCGAACACATTGGAGAAGTTGATCAGCAGCTTGGTATAACGCACTCGCGACGTCGCCATGGCCACGCAGGCCAGCGACCGCCATTCATCAATCGCACTCGGGCCGCCGTCCTTGGGGACCTGTACCTTGTTGATCCTTGGATCGAGCGCCAGCCGGACGCCGGTGGTGCCGTAGACCTCGTGGCGAATGATCAGATGATGCATGGTGTCCGCGATGAAGCGGGACAGGCCGCTGCGGGTCTTGAACTTCGCGTAGCGGGCGGGCAATTCACGCGGGAACAACGAACTCAGATTGGCGAACAGCGATTGCACGCACTCGTCGGCACGCACCGTGGCGTCGTCCGCATAGGTCGCGTTGACGATCGTGGTCGCGTATTCGTTCCAGATCGAGAAATACTCCTTCTCCCACACGAGGCTTGACCGTGGCAGGACGTCCTCAAGTTTCGCGCCCGCCCTGCCGGCCAACAGGACGGCTTCACGATGTTCAAAATCCTCGTCACGTCCCAATTGATATTCACTAAACCGGTCATTCAGATGTCGCATCAATTCGCTGTTGGTCGTGGCGAAAATCTGTGGAAACACGGCCCCATCTTCCAATAAGTTCTGAGTCGTGAGTTCCTCAGCCAACTCGTGAGCATACAGGTGTGGAAACAGCATTAGGCGGACAGGATGATCCCAGCGCCGTTTTGCATCGAAGGAATTGAACATCGCAACCTCGACGAGATTCAATCCCATGTGAATCTCCGCGAGGTGCTTGCCGCTGACTACGTAGAAGTACAGTGACGCCAGGATGACATCTTCGGCATGCCGAAAAGCCGCATCATTCGGATCAACTGGGATTTCCCGACTGCTGCCAACATCAGAAACCGAGCACAACGCCAATTGCTGATAGCTATCGTCGATCTCAATATAGGCTACGCCGCCATATCTCTCATAGTCTGGCTTGGTCTCGTAGGCTTCGAGGAATCGAAAGTCCATCTTGAATCGAGTCGTGCCGCTGGGCGAAGTGGGTTCAATGGCTTCAATGAATGGCCCCGCAATTCCATATTCCACCAGATAAGCCAGCAACTGCCCTTGCTGATAAGCCTCGACGGCGCTATCAGGCGTGGACTGAATCCCCGGACCTCGAACACCCGACTCGATCTGAAACCATCCGAACGAGGGTATGTAGATGCGCCGCAGCAGCCACCGCGGCCAATAGTGACTGCCGTCGCTCCACGGTTCCATTCTCGGTTTGTCCCTTAAGGGCACGTGAATGTTTGCAAATGGGAATAGGCGGTTTGCCTCGCTACCGATGGCAAAAACATATTCGACCAGCCGAGTCAGATAACCATATGCGTGCACCTTCAGGGTTAAAGCTTCGTCCAGGCACGGCACACTAATGGGATACGAAAGGTTGCGGGAATGAGCCACATGGTAGGGAAGTACCTTAAGCCGTTTCAACTGATCCTCCTTGCCCCGATAAAGGACGCTCAATCTTTCCGGCCGTGGAACTTGAAGTCCGCCAGCAACGATTAAGTAGAAAAACGGCCAAGTCGCGCTAGCCAGGACGCTGCGTGCCACGTTCCAGGTCTTTGGGATAAAGTAGAACCCAATGATTAAGCCGGCAATCACGCCCAGCACCAAGGCCATCCAGCGGCGCAAAAAGGGAACGGCAGGAATCCAGGCTTCGGAAAACGCGAACTGAGGAAAGTACGCCGCCTTGTCTTCGATTCTTTGGTACGCCAGCAAGAGTAATACGACAGAAGCAATGGCGAGTAAATGAAACACGGTGCTGCGTTCCGGCGTCTCAGATCCAGCAACGACGGTGGCGAAGAGCGTGACGGCTGTGCCGACTAATAACCACTTCGTCATCGGCTCGGCCGGCAGGGACGTTGAATACGAAACTAGGGAAAGCTGCCCAACAAGTCCCAATAGAAACAAAATAGCTGCGAGTCGCGGCGGCCGCTGGAATAGCAAAACCACCCAGAGCATGCCAGCCAGGAAACCAGCCACGATGATCAAGTAAATCGCGATCGCCGGCCTGGGAAATGTCAGGATACAGAAGGCCACGTAAACTGATCCAAAGACGAAAGGTAAGTTCGCGGCCCGCACTGACTGAATGAATATTCCCGTCGCCGAATGAAATAGCTGATAGGGCCGGAACGTCGCGATGAGCCACAACTCATAGAGGAAACCAAGAATGCTTCCAAACGCCGTGAACAGAAATGGCGCCCATGCCCAGATTGGCAATTCACTTGAATATGCCAATGCTACACAGGACGCAACCGCAAATAGCAACAAGCTGATGGCTGACAACCAAGGGCCAATGCGGGAAAACTCCGGTGGCACGGGCAGTATAAATTTTTCGTTGCCGGGAGGAATAATCTCGATATTCGCACTCATGTTGCCGTACTCCAGGACCGCGTCGTGCCGCACGAGGCGACACGTTTCTCGTCGGATGCGATTAGTTTGGGATTCCGACGTCGTCGCGCAGGTTGAGTAATTACAGGATAATCGCGGCCACGTAGCAATGGAAGGAAAGACGTCGATTTTGTAACACCGAACCGCCAATCGCCTTGCAATCCCAACCATGACTACTAAGCACCGCCGCACTATGATGGCTTTCAGTCACCGAGATGGAATACAACCGGGCCGTCGAGCGCGGCATCCCGCGGCTGATCTTCTTCATGCACGACGATCATCCGGTCCGGGCCGCCGACGTGGAAACGGGGGACGGCACCGCCAAGTTGAAGAAGCTGAAAGAGCGAATCGGCGAGCAGCGGGTCGCCGGGTTCTTCCAATCGCGGGCCGATCTGCGGGCGCTGGTCATCGATTCGCTGTCGCGCGGCCGCGAGAGCAACGCCGCCGAGTTCCATTACGTCTGCCCCATCCCGCCGCCGCCC
>JBGTKH010000568.1:0-8670 GCA_041744735.1 Pirellulaceae bacterium
CGTTAGCATCTCGGTCGGTGGTCGCCGCGGGTGGGACCAACACAGCAACTTGCGCGCGGGTCTGAAGCACAACGCCGAAGTGATCGATCAGCCGATCGCTGCGCTACTGAGCGATCTGAAGCAGCGCGGATTGCTGAAATCGACGTTGGTGCTGTGGGGTGGCGAGTTCGGTCGCACGCCGACGGCCGAGAATGCGGAACAAGCAGACGGTCGCAACCATTTCCCGCGCGGCTATACGATGTGGCTGGCCGGCGGCGGCGTGAAGCGCGGCATCACCTACGGCAAGACCGACGAGTTGGGCGCGACCATCGTGGAAAACAAAGTTCACATCCACGACCTGCACGCCACTCTGTTGTGGCTGATGGGGCTGGACCATCGCAAGCTCACGTATCGTTACGGCGGACGCGATCAAACGATCGCCGATATTCATGGGAAGGTGGTCGAGGGAATTTTCGCGTGAACAAAATCCGAAATTCGAATCTCGAAATCCGAAACAACTTCAAAATGAAAATGACCAAAAGCAGAGTGCGAAATTCAGAATGCGGTATGCGGAATCAACTTCGCATTTCGAACATTGGGAATTTGGCATTCGAATTTGTTTCGGATTTCGGATTTCGGATTTCGTGCTTTCTCTTCCTTCTTTCGTCTTCGTCCTTTGTTCACGCTGGTCATTCCCGCAGCGGTTACCTGGACGCCAGTCAGTCGGCCGACGGCCGGTATGTTGTCACGGCGTCGCGTATGGATGTGCTCAATACCAAGGGCCAGCGGACCGATCATCGCTGGACCTTCACTTGGCACGATCGTCAGTCGGGCGAGTCGCTGCAAGGTGAACTGCTGGGGCTGCGAACGGGCACCGACGACGTCTTCGATCCGGTCAATGCGCACATTTTTGTTGCCCCGACCGGCGACACGTTCGCTGTATGGGTGCCTCAAGCGATGGCTCGGTCGTCCGCGAAAAAGCCCGCGGATGAAGATCGAGGCAGCCCAGCGTTTCGCACCTTTGCCGGCTTCGCGCATCGCTTAACGATCTACAAGAAGACAGGCGAAGTGCTGAAGCAGTTCGACGTGAAGGATTTTCTACAAGACGCCGATTGGCAGTGGCTGTACTTCTACGGCTGCCAAGTTTATTGGCTGACCGAATACGAGGGCTTCGACACGCGAAGTACGCCGCGGTCCGGTTACGCCCTGTATCGCATCAGCCCGGACTATACGGTTCTGGAGTTTCAAATCGGCGCTAACGCCGAAGCGACTCATCATGCCAAACAGCGTGGCATCACACCGCCCGAGCCGCGCACCGTGCTGGTCCGTCTGACGGACGGTCAAATCGTCACGGACAAACCGCTCGCCGATTCAAACAACGTCCCCGTCCGCCCATTCATCGGCGAGTTGGCCAACAAGGAACGTCCACAACACGGCTACGAACCCAGCCTCGATCCCGTCCGAGTCGCGGGGCGGTTCATCGATCGCGATAAAGACGAAAAGCCGGTCCGCGCGGGACAATCCAGCCCGTCAGTCAAATTCGAAACTCGCGACACCCAATGAAATAGGAATCCATCATGCTTCGCATTCTCACGGATATTTCGGCACGTTTCTGCGACGGACTGAATCGGCGAGATTTCTTGCGCGTGGGTGCGTTGGGACTCGGAGCATTGACGCTCGCGGATTTGCTGCGATCGTCGGCAGTCGCGGGTAGCCGGAATTCGTACGTCAAAGACAAGGCGGTCGTGCTACTGTTTCTGGCGGGTGGTCCGAGTCAGTTGGAAACGTTCGATCCTAAGCCGGATGGCCCTGGAACCTCGACCAGCGTTGCCGGCCACATCGCGACCAAGTTGCCGGGTGTGAGGTTCGCCTCGTACTTTCCAAAGCTGGCGGAGTTGGCGGATCGACTGACCATCGTGCGGTCTTTTCAAACCAATCATGCCGAACACAACGGGGCTCACAAGCAGATTTTAACCGCCGATTTGACCGTGCAGGACGGCAAGCCGATCAAGGAGCCGGGATTGGGTGCCGTGTATGCTCGCGTGGCCGGACCGGTTTCGCGATCCGGCATGCCAACTCACGCGATGATTCCGCCGACGACCCGGCATCTAGACGTGAAGGCTGGATTCGCCGGAGCGTACGAATCGGTGGTCGAAGGCGTGCAGCCGGCTTGGCTTGGACCGGCCTACACGCCGTTTGAAACCAAGGTCGAGATGGCCGAAGGAAAACCGCAGAGCAAGAAACAAGGTAAGAAAGGGGACGAGGAAGAAATCAATCCGTTGCTGGACGATCTGCAGCCACGGCTGCCCGACTTGCAGATCGACAGCCGCTTGGACCTATTGCGGCAACTCGATCGGCTCGACCGCGGCATGGATGCCAGTGGCGTTATGGAGGGCGTGGATCAATTCACCCAGCAGGCGCTTGAACTGCTGCGCGGCAGCACGATCCGCGAGGCGTTGGACTTGTCGCGCGAAAACCCGCATACGCTGGCGGCGTACGATACGGAACACTTTCGCAACTACCATTGCAACGACGATTCGAAATTCGAACGCGACGGGCCGTCGATCGGCATTTCGCTGGGGCGGCAATTGTTGCTGGCCCGCCGACTGTGCGAAGCGGGCTGCGGTTTTGTGACGCTCATCCATGCGAACTGGGACTTTCACGCCCGCAAAGGCATCCCGAACATGCCGGAAGGCATGAGCGTTCTGGCGCCGCCGCTGGATCATGCCGTCGCGGCGTTTCTGCGCGACATCGAGCAGCGCGGGCTAAGCGACAAGATACTGCTCGTCATCACCGGCGAATTCGGACGCACGCCAAGTCTGGACGAGAACCTGGGACGCCATCATTGGCCGGGCATCTGCCCGCTGGTGTTGGCCGGTGGCGGATTAAATCACGGACAAGTCGTCGGTCAATCCGATCGCCGCGGCGGCCAACCGGCCGGTGATCCGCTCACCATCGACGACTTTCACGCCACGATCATGCACGCCATGTTCGACGTCGGTAAAATGCGGCTCGATGCCTCTCTGCCGCAGAAAGTGCAGCAGCGAGCACAACAGGGCCGGCGGATCGAAACGTTATTTTAGCGTCAAGTTTCGGGCCGGATACCGCAAACGATTCAATGAATCGCAAGTTCACCGAGTATTGCCTTGGAGACTGACCAAATGAACAACCACAACAGCATGCACCTTCGCTCTCTGATCCTCGCCACGGCGTTTTTCTTTGCGGCCGGTTCACTGCTTGCTCAAGTCAAACAGAATGGCGTTTGGACCGACCCGCGAGACGAGACTATCCCGGCCGTATTCCATGTGCAGGGAGAATACGAGGGCGAAATTGACGGCGGCGGAAAGCTCGGCGCGCAGGTGATCGCGCTCGACGAAGTAGGCTCGGTCCAAGCCGTTGTTTATCCCGGCGGACTACCCGGCGCCGGTTGGGATGAGAAGAACAAGGTTCTGCTCGACGGCAAACTGGCCGATGGCAAGATCGAGTTGCACGTGGCCGAAGGCCAGCGCAAATACATGGATGGGAATCCAGAGCGATTCAGTGCCACGCAGCAATTTCCTCCCGAAGGGCACAAGCCGTGGACCGCAGCGATCAATAGCGATGTCTTGTCTGGCAAGACCGACGACGGCAAAGCGTTCGTCATGAAGAAGACGCAGCGCAAGAGCCCGACGCTCGGCGCGAAACCGCCGACTGGTGCCGTGGTGCTGTTCGACGGCACGAGTCTGGAACATTGGGACGGCGGACGGCTGGACGAGGCAGCGGGCGTGCTGCACACCGACGCGAAGGACGTGAAATCCAAGGACAAATTCCAGGCTTACACCGTCCATCTGGAATTCCGCACTCCCTTCCGTCCCAAAGGGCGAGGGCAAGGCCGCGGCAACAGCGGCTTCTACCAAACCAACGGGCAAGAGGTGCAGGTGCTCGATTCGTTCGGACTGGAAGGATTGAAGAACGAGTGCGGCGGGCTGTACGGCCGGGCCGATTCGCGCATCAACATGTGTTTGCCGCCACTTGCCTGGCAGACGTTCGACGTGGAACTCGTTCCCAGCACCGACGACCCAAAGACCGCCACTCTCACAGTGCGTCACAACGGCGTCGTGATTCACGACAAGCTTCCGTCGAAACTCGGCACCGGCGGCTTTACCTTGCAGGGACACGGCAACCTGCTGCAATACCGCAACATTTGGCTGGTTGAGCAGAAACTGCATGAAGTCAAATGATCGTTGCTGTATCGCGGTGCTCTCAACCGCCGTCGTGTTGTCAACCTTTGCCGGCAATCGTTGTCGCGCTGAGGTTCCCAAGCTTGGCAATGCACCACAGCCGCTGACGCCCGCCGAGAGTGCGGCGCGGATGCGGCTTCCAGACGGTTTTGAAATCGAGATACTGGCCAGCGAACCGCTGTTGGCTGATCCTTCGTGCGTGGCGTTCGACGAGCGGGGGCGAGTCTTCGTGAGCGAACTGCACGGCTACAACCTCGAAGGTCAGCTGGATGGTCGCTTTCTGACCGTCCCAATTCACGATGGGTTTCTTCGTGAATTCGACCGAGTCGTCACCTGCGTCGGCCACAGCACCGAGGCACAACACGAAAACTGCAAGCGTTATCATTTTCATGGTGATTACTGATCGTTGTTGAATCGCCTGGGTTGACGTTTCGTCGAGCTGTGTGTCACAACATTCTGGACTTTTCTGCGCGAGTTCTTACCATTTTGGGCGATGCCTATCCCGGCTTGGGAGATCAGAGCCGTGGTTTCCCCGCGAGACCGGTGTTCTGACGCCGTCTTTCACCTCGCCGCTGCCAAGGGCGCGCGGTGCTGCCACGACCAATCCGGATCCTTGCCACAGCGAATCTCAATTGCGGCTCACGTTTATCGGCTCACAGGCGCTACAGGTCCACTTCCAATTGGCCCGCGTGCCGCGGACCAGATTCCGGAGACGGTGATCGTAATGACGTTGCGTGCGAGTTGCGGTGTCCATAACTTGATCATGACCATCCCCACCGGCCGGCCAACCGGGCTGATGGCAATCGTCGGCTCGGTTCAGCTAGAATGGCGAGAAGTCGCGCACAAAAGTACAGAATGTCGTGAGAAATAGCTGGGCAGTCACCCATGGGGTTCCCCTCTTCGCTTGACACATTTTGGCAGAAGACCCTTGTTTTTCAGGGGTAATGCGCAAATTGCATGCCAAAACGGGGGGAAGCCATCTGGGAAATGCGGGCTTAAGGCCGAGTCCCGAGCGTTGGTGCGGCAAGCTTGCCCTTGGCGATCAGCGCTTGGGCGGCTGGGACGTTGGCAATGTCCGCCAAACGCTTTTCGACCTTCGCCTTCGTCAATCCGGTTACGCTGGGCAAGGCTTGCTCGTACCAATAGTGAGCCCGCGCGTGGAAGGCGGCAAGTGACTCGTCGCTGCCGGCCACGTCGTACCACGCATTGGCGATGGCGATGCGGGCATCGGGATCTGTGGGCTCGGCCAAATCCGCCTCGGCGGCCGCCTTCAGTTTGGCATCGCTGCACTTGGCCAGCATGGGCAGACCCTGCCGCCAGTCGCCATCGATCAGGCAAGCGTGTTGGCCGCAGGTCAGATTCGCGCGCGGATCGTTGGAGTCGCCTTCCAGCGTCTTGCGAGCCGCGTCGATGTCGCTCCAAGTCCGCTCGCGCCGCTTGACCTGATTGCCGATCATCCGCGCTTGAATGCGCAGTGGGCTGTCGCCCAAGTCCGACGCCAAACCTTCGGCCATGCGGGCCAAGGTGTTGGCTTCATCGAAGCGCCCGGCGTTGACCGCCGATCCGACCAGATTCAGCGCCGCCACGGCGACGGCCCGGCGATCGACGGCGTTCCGCGAAGTCTTGGAAACGTCGATCAGCAAGTCCACGCGCAGCGTCAGTTCGTCTTCCTCGTACCCGGCGGCCAACTGATCGATGGCCTGCTGAGCCAGCAGATACGCGCCGGACGCAATCGCCAAATCGTACGCTTCATGCAGCGCGACATATCGCGCGGCGGGATCTTCTTTCAAGTTGTCGGCCTGACTGAGCAGCGTCTGAGCCAGATTGAACTTCTGCTGATACGTGGCCGCCGAAGCCAACTCCGCCCCGAACAGCTTTTTCAATTCCTGATCGGCGCGCTTCCGTTGATCGGCCGTGGGCAGCGCGTGCTTTTCCGGAAGCAGGCCGAACGGCAATGCAGGAGCCGGCGGCGTTACGGTTGTCGCGGGCAACGGCGGCGTGGCATTTGGATCGGTTGCCGGCGGAGCGGCGCCGGAGGTGTTCGCGGCAGAGGCCACCGCGTTTGCAGGTGGCGCGGCCGCCGATCCATTGGAGTCGGCTGGCCCGGAATTATTTGCGGCGGCGCTTCCACTGTTGCTGTTCGCGGCGTTTGGCGCAGAGCCTGGCACGGCACCGGGTGCCGTAGTGCGCGGATTCAGTTTCCGTGACGGATCGACGACCACATTCGACGGTCCCGAATTCTTGTCACCGTCATCGGCACCGCCAGAATTCTTAGTGAGCAAATACCACAACAGCGGAATGGCCAACAGCACAGCCGTTGCGACAATGGCCAACAGCCACACCAGATCGCTGCCGCGCTTTCGGCAACGACCACGTGTTGAAGCCCGCGATGACAGCGTGGCGATCGGCTCGTTCGCGTCCGGCGACGCTTCGGCAACGACTGTGGCGGCCGAGGGCATCATGGACATTGAATGAAAGGATGTGGGAGGCGCCACCGGGGGCTGAGGCATTGACTGGACTGTCGGCGGAGGAGGCGAAGGCGGCGCCGGCTGCCCCACAATCATCGGCACTGCGGCCGGTTGGGGCAAGTACGCAGCAGCGGCAAAGCCCGCGTTGGGCGAAGCGTGCGGTAATGGAGTCGAGGCGGCGAGAGGCCGATGGTCGAATCTGGCCGGCGCGACCGCGGGACCGGCAAGTGGCATTTCACCGCCGTGCGGCGAATTGGCCGGCGCGGGACGGGCGCTCGTCCACGGTTCAACCGCGCGCTGGGCCGGGCTGTGATTGGGCTTCGCGCGAAGTTGCTCGTCGTATGCGGCTTTGCGATGGTCGTCGAGCAGGCAGAGCCGGGCGGATGAGATCTCGTTCAGAATTCTCTGCGACAGTGCGGCGTGTTTGCCGGATTGATACGTGCGCACGTGCGCCATCTGCCGGTCGGCCGCATTGTCGATCACGTCGGGGCTGGCTTCAAATAGTTGCAGCCCCAGCAACCGATAATGGTTCGCCGGCTGTTCCGCAGGCGGAACGCCCAGCCACATGTAATAAGCATCGAATGTGTCGCTCATTGCTGTACAGTTTAGCAGATTCGATACAGAGTCGCCAAACCGGTATGTCGGCGGCGCAGGACGGTTCAGTTTTTCAAACTGCGGTTTTTCTACGTCGGGCCTCCAGGGCCATCGCATCAATGTCCGCAAGCCGCACGAGAACGGAGACGTGGAGTCTTCGCACGGCCACTTCAAAGATGCCCTCGACCAAGCCTTGCGACTGCGGGGGAGTCGCGACTTCGCGAGCGTCGACGACTACCTGACTTTCCTGCATCAGTTAGCCGAGCGACGCAACGACGCGCGGCAGCAGCGATTCGGCGAGGAACGCGCGGTGCTCGGTCCCCTGCCGCCGCAACGTCGTCCGACCTGCACGGCGGCATTCGTGACCGTGCCGTCCGACAGCGTCATTCGCGTGAAGCGAAATGCCTAATCAGTCAGCAGCAGCCGCGGCATCGATGCCGCCCTTGAGCGGAAAGGCATTGATGTTGCCGCAGCAGCCTTGAGCAAAAAGATAGACTGCATCATTGCCGCGCGTGCGTTTCAACGTCTGCACGGCAGAGCCCGGATAATCGGCGCTGATGAGCGTGCTGGCTTCATGCACAATCACCGGGTGAGCAGCAAGGCTGAATAGCACGGCAATCGGCCTGCCATCCTTGCGTTCGACCGACAGCACATCGACCCACGGCAACACGGCGCCCCGAGGATTCGGCGCCATGACAATCTTCTGCCCGTTGAACAACCGGCGGTTGAAACCGATTTGCGTTGGCTCGCGCCGACAACGCAGTCGAGCCGCTTGCAGATTCTCGCTGGCTCGCCGCACGACTGCGCCAACTTGCTCCGGCAATACCTTGTGAAACGGTTGGCCTTGATGTTCTTTCCACGGCCCCCACGGCGCCGTCAGCGGTGCGCTGTGCGTGTGGCTGCAATTGACTAGGATATGCTCGACCGGAATGCCGGACGCCTTGGATGCTGCCGCAATCAACAAGTCGGTATAGGCAAAGTCAAATCCCAGATAGTCGAGTGTGACGATGGCGATGCGTTTGTCGTTGTCCGCGACGACCAGCGCCCGCGCGAAAAGATCATCGTGTACGCCGGTGCTCGGCTTCATCGGGCCGATCAGAAACGTGCCCTCTGCGGCGGGAGTAACGACGGTTTCCGCCGCGCCCGCCATCAATTCGCTGTCATGATTAGCAGCGAACGTGAATGGCGCGTGGAAGGTGAGAGCGGCCGCCGTTGTTGCGGCTGCCGAGGTAAACTGTCGTCGATTCAGTTTCGATTCGCGAGAGGTCATGGCGCGTCTCCGCTGGTACAATGGCGGCCGTCGTGGATCATGATCGATTATCTGTCCGGCAGCCGACAACGCCAAGTGGCTTTAGGTGAATACATGAAAGCTCAGTGGGAATTCGTGGCAATCTTGATAGTCGTCTGCG
>JBGTKH010000569.1:0-4261 GCA_041744735.1 Pirellulaceae bacterium
GCCGCCGTGGCGAAAGGTTCGATTGAAGGCGCCGCCAAGCTGGTCGAAAACGCCCTGGCCAAAGCCCTGCCCCTAGTCATCGGCTTCCTCGCCAGCCTGCTCGGCCTCAGCGGCCTGGCCAAGAAAGTGCAAGGCGTCATCACGCGCATACGCACTCGCATTGACAAAGGCATTGACCTTTTCTTGCACAAAGCCGCGCAGGCCGCGAAGGCAGCGGGGCGGTTTTTCGGAATTGGTAAACGGGCAGTGCCTCCAGACGAAAAGACCGCGGACGGTGTTAACAAGTCACCGTCTGATGCGGTGTGCGAAGAAGCGCAAATCATGCTTGCGGAACGTTTGCCGGACAAGGATGCGTTGAAAGACGTTAAGGGCACGGTCAGTTCCGTGCACGCCGAATTGAAGCCACGAGGTCTTCAACAGCTTGCGGTAAAATCCGAACCAGACGGAAACCTGGCGATCGTCGCCGTGGCGAGTCCTCCTCGAACGCTGTTCAACCTGACCTACACTCAACTTCCGGATGGAGGCGTCGATGCCACCAACGCGATCGTGCGCACGGCTGCAACCGTCACCGTGCAGCCACCCATCCCTGGTCAAGAGACAGCGCTCGAAAAGGCCCAAGTTACGACCACGGCGACGCCCTACGGTCAGTTCACTCACCTGGATCAACCTCTCCCAGGCGTCAGCCTTCCGGGCGTCGGCCTGCCTGGCACGATCAGCGGAGGGATCCCGAATTTGCCGAAAGTCAAATCCGTTTCAGTCAGCCAGAGCAAGACAACCCAAAGGCCGGTTGTCCCCATCGAAACCGCCGCAGGCCCGGAGGGCGCCACTCGCACTTGGCAACGCACGGGCGGAAAGCCGCATTCGCCCACGACTCGAGGCCAGTCCGGTGGTGTCTTGCTGCTCGACACCAACCGGACACAGAAAGTTGAACTGCTGACCTGGAACACGACCGCCAACCATAACGCGCGTGAAGATGATAGCAACATTTCACATGCCGAAAATCAGTTCATGAATTGGTTCAATCAGCAGCCCGATGATTGGGTAAACCGAGTATCGGCGATCCAACTCGCCAACGACACTTTCAGCCCCTGTGACTCATGCTGCGAAGATCTAAACGCTTTCGTCGCCAACCGCCCGTGGGACCTGGCAATCTCTTGGACGAGGGTCTATCCTCCGCGAACCAATGATCCGACCAAGACCAAAGTGAAAGGAAAAGCCCAACCCGTGGCGGCCCTCGGGAAGCACCAGAGAACCACCAAAGCCGGCCTGTCACAGTTGCTGGAAGCCACGCCGGCATGGTCGCTCAGAGGTCCCTGGCCCGATGTGTCCACGGAGCAGATCGTCACGGGAAGTCACGGCGACATTGAAAAGAAATTGGATGAGGAAGAGTTCAACATCACTAAACAAAAGCTGAGCAAATCAAAAACGTAACTGCGGACGTCGCAAACAACTTGGGACTTCGGCATGCTGTGATGTGATAGACTGAGATGCGGACCGTTTAGAAAGCATGACTATCATGGCAGCCAAGTTAACCGACGCGCACCTGGACGCAGAAGCAATTCAGATCGAGTTGTTGCGGAATGCGTCCATCGCGCGGAGATTGTCGATTTGTTGTTCGTTGACACAAGCGGCGATTCATCAATCTCGTCGGGCGCTGGCGAGTGCCAATCCAGAGTTGGGTCGGCCGGAACTTGATCTGTTGTTCGTCCGCCTGCAATATGGCACGGAATTGGCTGATGGAGTGCAGCGCCATTTGGAGGCTCGCGGGCGATGAGCCAAAACGAACTGGTCGCAGCGGTAATGCCGGTGGTTCGTCTGTTTGAGCAACTCGGCGTTGCGTATTACATAGGCGGCTCGGTGGCGAGCAGTGCGTATGGACTGCCGAGGACCACGTTAGATGTGGACATCGTGGCGGCGCTTCGCGCCAGTCATGCAGACGCATTCTGCGAGTCGCTGCAAGACGCCTATTACGTCAGCTTGCCGGCAGTCCGGTCGGCGATCGAGCGAGAAGCGTCGTTCAACGCCATTCACTTAGCAAGCATGTTCAAGGTCGACCTATTCGTCTGCAAGCGGCGCCCGTTTGACGAAAGCGTGTTGACTCGGCTCCGCCGCGGCACGGTGGGGCCGGATGACGACCAACTGGAAGTCATGCTCGCGTCGCCCGAGGATCTCGTCCTAAGCAAACTTCAGTGGTATCGGCTGGGCGACGAAGTTTCGGAGCGGCAGTGGCTGGATGTTTTGGGCGTGATGAAGGTTCAACACGCGGCACTCGAACGGCCTTACCTGGAGCGCTGGGCCGGCGAATTGGGCGTGGCGGATTTGCTGCGCCGAGCCCTCGCGGAAGCGGGGATCGAATGAGCGAGGACATTGGCGAACGGTTGGCGGGGCGGCTACAATTCGGGAGAGGAGATCGGACGATGCAGCAATCGGTGTACGACGACAGCGACTGGACTGACGAAGAAATGGCTGCCCTGGCTGAGGAAATGTTCGACGAGATTGACAATCCGCGAGAAATCCAATGAAGGCCGGCGACGTGCGTTTGACATCTGCCAAGATGAAAATGTGCCAACCCGAGTTGATGAGAGCGACCGAATGAAGCGCGAGTATCACGTGTTGTATCAGGAAGTGGAAGATGGCTGGATCATGGCCACGGTTCCCGATCTGCCCGGCGCCGTGACGCAAGGTAAGGACATGGACGAGGCTCGCACGATGATCAAAGAGGCGGTCGAGCTTCTGCTGGAAAGTTATCGTGCCAACGCTGTGAAGGACGCGCCGGGCAATGCAGTTTGGGAGAGCCTTTGTGTGGAAGTGCCAGTCTGAGTCCACGGGACACGGATCGCGATGTTGGCGAACGGTTGGCGGCGCGGCTACAATTTTGGAAAGGAGATTTGCAATGATTTTGTCGGCCGAACAATTGCAGGCGATTCAGAAGGGCGAGGCGGTGGTGCTCACCGTGGACGAGACGGAATGCGTTCTGGTCCGCCGTGATGTGTTTCAGAAAATACAGCAAGGGCCCTACGACGACAGCGATTGGACCGAAGGGGAAATGTCGGCGTTGGCTGAGCAAATGTTCGACGAACTCGACCATCCCCAAAAGATCCAATGAAACGTGGCGACGTGATTCTCTGCAAGTTTCCCCATGCGAGCACGATTCCGTCCAAGAGTCGTCCTGCGGTTGTGGTGCAAAGTGACCACTACAACCAGCGAATTGCAAACTTGCTTGTAGCCGGTATCACCAGCAACCTCATGAATGCCGCCGATCCGGCTCACTATTCAGTCGACATTTCCACGCCGGAGGGTCGTCAGTCGGGCATGAATCGCAACTCAGTCGTTTCGTGTATCAACCTCGCCGTAATTCCCCCGCGCGATGTTGAGCGAAAGATTGGGTCGCTGCCGCAAGACTCGATGACGCAGATCGACGAATGCCTGAAGACGGCACTGGGGATTGCATAGGTGCAAGTGGCTGAGGATTCGACGAGCATGTCCGGCACTCTTTCCATTCGCTCCCCGAACATCGACGGTGTAGAGGTGGCGTGGTTTAGTGCGCTGTGTGGGGATGATTATGAGTTTCTCGGCGTGCCGGACGGCTGGTTGCGGAGTTCTTGGGAGCATTGCCGCGAGATTGTGTTGGCGGCGGATCGGTTGGGGTACAACAATATCTTGCTGCCCAACGGGTACGTGCCGGGGCAGGATACGTTGACGTTTGCGGGCGGGATGGCGGCGCTGGCCCGGCAGATTTCGCTGCTGGTGGCGGTGCGGTGCGGCGAGTATCACCCGCCGATGCTGGCTCGGGCGATTGCCAGTTTGGATCACATGCTGCGCGGGCGGCTGACGATCAACATCATCTCGTCGGACATGCCGGGGTTGAAGGAAGACGCCGACACGCGATACCAGCGGTCGCGCGAGGTGATTCAGATTCTGAAGCAGGCGTGGACCGAGGAGCGGATTCGGTTCAGCGGCCGGTTCTACCAGTTCGACCTGCCCAGCGAACCCGGCAAACCGTTTCAGCAGAACGGCGGGCCGCTGTTGTATTTCGGCGGGATTTCCGACCCGGCTCGCGATTTGTGCGCCGAGCATTGCGACGTGTTTCTAATGTGGCCCGAGACCGAACAGCGGCTGGCCGAGACGATGCGCGACATGTCCCAGCGGACCGCCGCGTACGGCCGCACGATCGACTTCGGGTTGCGAATTCACATCATCGTGCGCGAGACCGAGGCCGCGGCGCGCGAGGCGGCGCGGCGGCTGGTGTCGAAGCTGGACG
>JBGTKH010000570.1:0-3696 GCA_041744735.1 Pirellulaceae bacterium
CTACGTCGACCGTTCCGCCGCCATCTTCCAAGATATCATCGACCAACACCCCGGCACGCCCTATTCCGCCCGCGCCCAATGGGAACTCTCCCGCGGCTTCGGCGTCGACTTCCAAGAACACCACGTCCCCATCCCGCCCCCGAGAACCAATCGCCCTACGCCGCGCCCGGCAGCACCCGTGCCGCAGATTCCGATTCCTAACCTTTAGGCGGCGGAGCCTCGTGTTACGATTGCTGCTCGCAAGCAGTTACAAGCGTCGTGTCGGCTACGAACGCTGTCATGTCCGAGTCGGGATGAACTCGTCTAAACATATCGTCTCGTCGATCCGTACTGCTGCTCCGAAGTCTTCACAGAAAAAACTGATGGCATGGCTCGCCAATCGAATCAACGAGCAATTACTCCCCGTCTCATTTACGATGAGCGCGCGACTGGTCGCCGTTGGTTGGCACATCCTGGAGGACGCCGGCGCTAATTTGGATTCAAATCCAGCACGACATTAATGGCTCCCTTTTCGACGACAACGGTCAAAGGCGAAGTTTCTTTGTCCGAATATCGCTTGTTGATTGCGTCGGCGTTTATGGTCACGTGATACGTCCCCGCTGCGAGTTTTGCACTAAACGTGCCATCTTGCGGATTTACCGCGGCGCGGACTCCATCATCAGGAAACTGTTTTTCGCGATAGCAAACCACGTATGTTATCCCAGTCGCGTCCAACAGCATCGCCGTTACCGGCTTGCCTTCAACCCTGATTCGGCCGGTCACGGACAATTCGTTGACCGATTGGGACGCGTCAATCGGTCCGTCGACATCGGCCGCTGTCCAAAAACCGTCGTTGTTCCGACTAAACGTCAACCCGTGGACGGGAAAGGCGAACTCTGTGATTTCCCAGCGCTTGCCGATGCGGCGCGCCGAGTAGTGTACGGCTCCTTCGCCGACCTTCTCTATCCGAAAGAAGACTATGCCACGGGCCGAATCACCATCGAGCGAGCACGTAACGTCCGTTATGTTCCCTGGCGCGAGGACAGTACAATATCCGCGCGTTTTCACAGTCTGCGACAATGCCTCAACCATTCCAGCAGGAGTAATGCCGTCAAATGGACTGTATTCCTGCTTACGCTTCACATAGTAGTCCACCGTGGGTTTCGGCGTAGCGAAGTGGGGCATCGCTGCGATTCCTAAAGTCAGTGACTGGTTGTCCAACGACGACATCGACGGCGCAGTGGCGGCGCTAAATAATTGCACGGCGTCTTCAACGCTCATTGCGGCTGCCCGAGGTGCAATTGCCCGAATGACCTTGACAACCTCGTTGGGATCATCCTTTGTAACCATAGACTCGTCGAAAAGGTGCACCAGTTCAACGAAGAGACGGGCGTATTTTGCGTGCGGCGAATCCTCTGGAGCAGTCATAATCGAGGTATATGTGTCGTCGTTCAACGAAACTGCCATCACCTGCGAAATCATGGCTGGCTCGCGATACGCCGCAGTTGCCACATGGCCAAGTTTTCCTCGCTCGTCAATTTCGCGGCTTTCCTTTAACTCACCAGCGCCGTCATTCGTCGCAGTCACTTCCGCGGCCAGACGAAGTTGTTCTTTTAGATTGAGTGGTGTTAAAGAAAGCGGCATTGCTGAATTTCGTCCAAATCCATACGACACGCCGTCCTCAATCTGCAGCTCATAGAGACGCTGCTGAGCGTCTTCAGCCAGAAGTTTCGGTTCTTTGGGGAATCCAACCAAAAACTTTCCCTTTTCTTCAACCACGACCCATCCATGCATCTTGATTCGGCCTCGAACTGCTGCTTCGGCCAATGATGGATCGTCTGTGGATATCTGTATCTCGCGCAACGCCTTGTCGAGTTCTGGTGACGGCGCCGTGAATTCACCAAGGACATCAAGGATGGTTGTTTGAAGCTCGGGATTTGCAAGTTCGCCAATTAATTCCGTCAGTTCCTTATCGCCTTGGCTTATCAGATGTTCCACAGCGTCCTTAAACTGCTTTTCGTCGGCGCTCTTGCGGGCCTCGTGAGCCGCCATGAGTTGTTTCTTCCAACTTGGCAACTCTGCATCTGCTGCTTCCATGTCTGTCACTACAGGAGCAACTATTGATTGAGTGCGATCACAACTGCACCCGGCGAAAGGAACAGAAAACAAGAAAGGCATGTATATAAATGCCAATGCAATGAAACGCCTCATGATAGAATCTCCTATGCGTTGAGCAATCTGCCGGCGCGAATGAATTGAGTAGTCTCGATTGTAGCAGTTCGAGAGGACCGAAGCAACGATGCAACGATTGCGTAGGGCGTAGGGCTTAGAACGCGATGCCCTGTCGGTTCGTCACGGCAGCCGGAGGATTCGGCGGGTTTCCTCGTAGGAGACTTCCAACTCCAACGGTATGGCCAGATCGTCGGCCAGCCACAACGGCAACGTCGGCAAGGACTGGTCAAGAGCTAGGCGATGCAGCCAAGTCTCGACGAGCCACTGGTGGCTCTGCCGCGTCGTGCGACAGGCCGCGGCGTAGATGGCGGGCGGGTCGGGCTGCAAGCTCGGGTCGGTCTGGCCCATCAGTTCGAGCAGGTCGGCGTAGAGATTGAAGTGTCGCACCGTGACCAGATCGACGATGACCACGGAGACCTGCTCTTGCAGCAACGCGGCACACTTGGCGACGAAAGCACGTCGATGTTCCGGCCGATCCTTGTTGGCCGGGCTGACGATCTCGACCGCTGCCACCAGACGCCGGCCGCGACGCGTGTCGTAGACTCGCACTTCGTACTCGTCCTGCGCCGGCAAATCCGCCGCCACCGCCAGCGTCGCTTGTGGCGGCGACCACACCGCCGTGGCCGTACTGCCGCCGTTGTGCTCATCCGCGCTCCATGAGGTCAAACCAGGTGCGTCCCTTTCATAACTCGCCACGTCGATTTCGACGAACGCCCCCAAATGCACTCGCGGGGCCGCGACGTAAGCTGGCGGCAGTTTTTTGGCCAAATCAACGACAATCATCGCCGGCCACTGTCCGTGAAACCCCTCGCACGATGCTTCATCGTCAAGCGGCGGCCGGAAATGATCACGCAATGGCATTATGGCACTCCTATGACGTCGTTCTCATCTGGAACATGATTCCTTCTCGTTGCGGGCGATGCGCCTGACGAAATCGAGTGCGGGACCGATTGTCTGCTCAACTACATCTTACACAAACGAGAAAGGTATGGCGCGACGGGGGTAGTGGCACGTTTTGGTAGCCGGAGTCGTGAGACTTCGGAAGTGTCACCACTTCCGCTACGGCAACTTGTACCGCTACCCGCGACTGTGCATTGACGAATCATCACTCATTCGCGCTCGCGGCCTTTTTCTTCTTCCCTTTTTTCTGATTCGCTGCGCTCTCTTTATTCGGCGCGTAAATCGGATTCGGCTTCGTCGGCAACAGCGCACCGGTAGTGTCGATCCATGTCAGCAGATCCTTCAGCAATTCATCGCGCTGAGCCGTGTTTTCACTGGCCAGGTTCCGCCGTTCGCCGATATCGTCGGCCAGGTTGTAGAGTTCCACGGCGTTATTGGTGTCTAGCTTGGCTCCGCCGCCGTCAAGTTGCCATTCTTCGTGGTATAGGTGCAGCTTCCAATCGCCTTTGTGGATCACGCTCACCGGGCGAGTGCGGAAAACCGGATCGCGGCCGCGCGGGACCGGGTTGTCCAGGTAGCCGGGGA
>JBGTKH010000571.1:0-5331 GCA_041744735.1 Pirellulaceae bacterium
ACCGCAACGGCATGCGCGCCCAGCGCTGCGGCAAGTAGGGGCACGGTTCAAGCTCGTCGTAAACGAGCACTTCGGCAGGTTCACGGTGACTCATGCCAGTGCCTCGTAGCACGGACGCGCTCGTCCGTCATACCGTCTTGGACGGACGAGGGCGTCCGTCCTACATTGCGCCAGCTTAGGAAGGGAATTCGCCGCTGTCGTCGTTGAAACTGTCTAGATCGGAAAACCGATCCGGAGCCTTATCTTCGAATCGCGTGAATTCCTTTCTCCAAATCAATTTTATATCGCCGACAGGGCCGTTACGCTGCTTGGCAACAATAATCTCGGCCTGGCCGGCCACGTCCTGCTTGTCGTCCCCACGGCGATAGTACTCTTCGCGATGCACAAACATCACCACGTCGGCGTCTTGTTCAATGGCCCCCGATTCGCGCAGGTGGCTCAGCCGCGGCACATGGTCCTTGCTGTCTTCGGCCTGCCGATTGAGTTGAGCCAGACAGAGCACGGGCACTTTCATCTCGCGGGCCAGTCCCTTCAGACGGCGAGCGATCTTGGCCACTTGCTCTTGGCGCGGGTCCTTCGGATTGTCGGGCTCGACGAGCTGCAGGTAGTCGATGACGATCAGGCCCAGCCCCTTTTTCTCGCGGCGGCGAATGCGGCGCGCGGCGGCGGCGATCTCCGTCATGGTGCGGCTGGGCGAGTCGTCAACGTACAGCGGCGCTTGGCTCAACTGGCCCGCCTTTTCCACCAACCGCCGCCGATCATCGTGTGACAGCGTGCCGTTGCGCAACCGGTGGCCGTCCACTCGCGCCACCGAACACAACATGCGGTCGGCCAATTCGATGGCCGACATTTCCAAGCTGACGAACAGTGTGGCGACGTTGGCTTTCATCGACACGTTTTCGGCGATGTTCATGGCCAGTGCCGTTTTTCCCATGCTCGGACGCGCCGCCAGTATGATCAACTCCGAATTGTGCAGGCCGCCCGTCAGCGAATCGAGATCGCTGAACAGCGTGTCGACGCCGCCCGCCGTGTGCTCGCCTTTCATGCGCGCATCGATGCGGTCCATGGCCTCGTGCAAGATGTCGCGGATGTCGGCCACGGAACTGTGGCTGCGGTTGTCGAGAATGGCGAAGATTTTTTGTTCGGCCTGGCTGAGCAACTCTTTGCCCTCGCCCGCTTCCTCGTAGGCGTCGCGCAGGATCTCGGTGCTGACGTTGATCAGCGACCGAAACGTGGATTTTTCCTGGACGATGTTCGCGTAGTACGTAGCATGAGCCGCGTTGGGAACCGATTGGTAAATCTTCGCCAGATAGGCCGCGCCGCCGACGGTCTCGAAATCGCCGGCGGTCTTCAGTCGCTCGACCAGCAGCGTGATGTCGATCTTGCGGCCCGCGTCGTGCATGGCCAGCATGTGCTCGAACAGTTTCCGATTCGCATCGTCGTAGAAATCGTCGGGCCGCAGGATCAGTGCCACGTCGTCACAGACGTCCGGGTTGATCATGATGCTGCCCAGCACTCCGGTTTCCGCTTCGAGGTTGAACGGCGGCTGCCGATCGAGAATTTCCGAAGTCACAGAAGCCGCGCGGCGCGGCGCATCAAGACGGCGAGCAGTAGACATGGCGGGACGTTCCTCCGTGAAGTGCAGATTCCCGTGCGGCCGGGAGAACCAACAACTAGCAGACCATCTTAGCCGGTTTGCCAACGTTGACAAGCAATCAGCCAAATGAATTGTTGCCCTGGAAGATGGACGATAGAATACAGTAGTCGCACTCTTCGGAAAGGGCCGAGAAATGGGAACGCAATACAAAAAAATTGTGATGCAGGAACTAACCGATTCGGGCGAACTAGCCAAGGCTCGCAAACTGCGCGAGCAGTTCGACCGCAACAGCCAGTGGTTGCAGTCGCACATCGCGGACGTCTATACCGAATATCGGGGCAAATGCATCTGCATCGCCGGCCAGGAAGCATTCATCGCCGACACCATAGACAAGGCTATCGCGCTCGCCACAGCAACCCATCCCGAAGACGAAGGCTGGTTTACTCGCTATATTCCTCTCGAAAGAATTGCCAGGGTTTATGCGATTTAACGGCGAATGGCTCCAATGTGATGGCATTGTTCGCCCCGTCATTCGCGCCGAAATATTGTCGGGCCAAAATGTATGGCGAGCCGCTGAACTGCTCGTCGACACCGGTGCTGACCGGACGGTATTCAGTGCGAATGTTCTGGCCTCGCTGCACTTGAAAACGAGCAAGCCTCGAATGCCGATCATCGGTGGCGTTGGTGGACTCGCCGATTCAGTGACCGTGTCAACGCAGATTCGTCTGACTCAGGACGACAATGTCGTGGTTGCATTCCGAGGAGAATACGCTGCGTGCACGGACCACGAAGCCTTGAACATGAGCATCTTGGGCCGGGACATCATGGAAAGGTTCGCCGTCATTGTGGACCAACGCGGCAACGTTGTCACGATGGTTGCCGAGCAACATCGTTATGTGATCGCGTGCGAATAATCGAAGACAAAACTGCAAATCTTACTCTGTCTTCGCCGGTTCTTCGGTCACGGTGGGCACGACCCAGACGGTCACGTCCGCTTCGATTTCCTGGTGCAGGTGGACTTTCACGGTGTACATCGCGAGTTCCTTCAGCGGGCCATCCAGCCGCACTTGGTCGGCGGTGATGTGGAAACCGTTTTGCTTCAGTGCCGATGCAATCTCCGCCGCGCCGACGCTACCGTACAGGTGGCCTTCGTCGTTGGCATTGGCTTCGATCGTGATGCTCTTCTTGGCCAACGCGTCGGCCAGCGAACGCAGGTCAGAAAGCCGCGATCGTTCGATCTCCATCAACTGGGACTTGTGCTTTTCCACCATCCGCTTGTGATGGTCCGTGGCCAGCGTGGCCAGACCTTGAGGCAACAAATAGTTCAGCGCGAAGCCGCGTTTTACTTCGACCACGTCCCCTTGCTTACCCAGATGATCGACCGATTGGATCAGCAACAATTGAACGCCGCCGTGCTTGCCCTTGGGCAATCGTTTGAAGCGCGGCCGTGAAGTTCCTGTGTTCGTCTGTGTACTTGCCATGAGTTTTCCTGAAAGCGTTGCTTAAAATGGAATGTCATCTTGAGGCGGGCCGCCGACATTGCTGGGTTCGGGCATGTCGCTGCTGGACGAGTGGCTGTATTCCGACTCGTCGAATTCGGAGCGTTGTTGATTCTCGGAGCGTTGCGTTCGTCCACCACCGCCACTGCCGCCGCCGCCACTACCACCGCCGCGGCCTCCCAACATTTGCATTCGCTCACCAACCACACGCAGTTTCGATCGCTTCTGCCCTTCGGTTTCCCAAGTGTCGAACTTCAGCCGCCCTTCGATCAACACCGAAGAGCCCTTGCTCAAATATTCGCTGGCGACTTCGGCGGTGCGTCCCCACAACGTAATGTCAACGAACGTGGTCTCCTCGACCCACTCACCCGTTTGCGTTTTGCGGCGATCGTTCACGGCCAGCCCGACTTCTGTCACGGCGGTGCCGCTTTGAATGTACTTCAGTTCAACGTCGCGAGTTAAGTTCCCTACGAGAATGACGCGGTTAAAGCTTGCCATGATCGTTCCCTTTCCTGTAAGAGCTGTACGTGGACAAATGTTCCCTACGCAAGCAGCTTAGCAATTCCAGCGTGGCAAAGCAAGCATTTGGAGATCCGCCGGGCGATTTTTCGCGGCGGCGTTTCAGCCCGCTATTCGCCTTTTTCCTCCTCAACGTCCGCCACCCCTTCACCGACAGCCACTAGTTCTCCCTCTTCTTCCACTTCAGGCTTATCGGGCCGAGGCTCGTCGGGGCGAACCGGCTTCTTCTCGCCCAGCGCGTGGGACACGAGCGTGTCGACAAGCCGCGGGTCGATCTTCAGCACCAAGTGACGCAGGATGGTTTCGTTCAGTTGGCACGCGCGGTTGAATTCCACCAGCTTCTGGCTGTTCATGCGGACGTAGGTCAGCCAATAGGTGCCTTTGCGTTGGCCTTTGATCGGATAGGCCAATTTCTGTTCGTTCCACAGGCGGTTGGCCAAGATCTGTCCGCCGCACTTTTCGAGCATTTGCGGAATCAGCCCGCTGACACCCGACGGGTCGCGCGCGTATTTATTGGAATCCAGAATAAACATGCACTCGTAAGCGTACTCTGCCAAGTTGGTTCTCCTTTGCCGGATCTGTGCCGAGCTAATCGGCGTTGTATTGGTTCATACAGTATTCGGTGCCGTTGCGGGTCCACGCGGCGACAGCCTCGGCGGCTCGCACAGTCGCGTCGTGAATCATCGGCTTCTCTTCTTTCGTGAATTTGCTGAGGACGTAATCAGCCACGTCCCAACCGGCGGGCGGCGGCCCGATGCCGATTCGCAGCCGAGGAACCTCTTGCGTTCCCAGCCGCCGAATCACATCATCCAACCCCTTCTGACCACCCGACGATCCTTTCGCGCGAAACCGCAGCTTCGCCAAGCTCAAGTTGAAGTCATCACAAACGATCAGCAGGTCTTGGTTATCCAGTTTGTAAAAGTCTCGCGCCGGTTGAACGCTCTGCCCGCTGTTGTTCATGAACGTTTCGGGACAGAGCAGAATCGCCGGCTCGGTGTCGATTAGGGCTTCGACCATTTCGCCCTGGAATTTCGCCCGCGGTTTGGCGGTAGCGAACTTCCGGGCCAATTCGGCCAGCACCTCATAGCCAATGTTGTGCCGGGTTCCCGCATATTTGCGGCCCGGGTTTCCCAGGCCCACAATTAACTTCATGCGCGACACCCTTCAACCTACGCGGCCACAACGCCGGCCAGGTTATTCCTCTTCTCCTTCTTCCTCTTCGGGCTTCTTGCCGATCAGTTCGGGCTCGGCACTTTCGCCGGCCGGCACTGCTTCCTCTTCTTCGACAGCTACCGGCGTCACGCACTGTACGACGACCGCTTCGGAATCGGACAGCAACTTCGCGCCCTCGGGCAGCGGAACGTCTTTGGCGAAAATCGTGCCGCCCAGCGCGAGCGTATTGATGCGGATTTCGAATTTCTCCGGGATCGCGACTACCGGACAATCGATGTCGAGGGCGTACAGAAGTTGTTCGATGATGCCGCCGTCTTTCGTTCCGGGGGCTTCGCCGCGCAGTTCGACGGTGATCGACACTTCCACCGACTCGCCGGCTCGCACGCGGGCGAAATCGACGTGCAACACGTCCACGCCCAGCGCATCCCACTGAACCTCGCGAATCAATGCGGTATCGGTGAGGTCGCCTTCCAGCGTGACCAATTGGCCGCCGTGCCGGATGGCCGCTGAGAGTTGATCGTTGGGAACCGACAGGCTGACGTT
>JBGTKH010000572.1:0-7462 GCA_041744735.1 Pirellulaceae bacterium
TGTTAGTGGATGAGGCGACGGTCGCACGCCACACGCCCGACGCCCTGCCCGTGACGCTATCGGCCGGCGCGCCGCTCGTACGCAGCGAAATCGACGTCGTGTTGCGAGCCCGCGCCGTCCCGCTGTCGCCGCATGGCACGCGGCCGCCAACCGCCGTCGACGATCCGACGTTTACATCGCCTGAGACTCCCTCGCCCGACCACTTATCTCTCGGAATTAAGCCGGCCGAGCCTCAGCCCGAATCGAACTTCACCCCGCCGCCCATTGCGACCACCGAGCACGCACAAACACCGCACGTAGCTCGAACCGAACCGCCTCCGGTGCCGAAACCCGTGGCCGAGCAAGTCTCGCCGCCGTCGATTGCTTCCACTCAAACGCCAGGCGCCGAAACCGATGTGCCGCAGCGCAAACTGTACAGCCCCGAGCCCCAGTATCCCGCCGACGCGCTGGCCGCGCGGCAAACCGGCCGCGTCGTACTGCGCGTGCAGATCGCCGCCGACGGCCGCGTGACCAGCGTCTCCGTCCATCGCTCCAGCAACGTCCCATCGCTCGACCAAGCCGCCCTCGCCGCCGTCCGCCAATGGCGCTTCACCCCCGCCCTGCGCAACAACACCCCGATCCCCACCGAAATCGCCGTCCCCATCCGCTTCGAGATCGAAGATTAGAGGGCAGTCCTCGGTAGTGGCACATTTTGGTAGCCGAAGTCGTGAGACTTCGGAAGTGTCACATTTTGGTAGCCGAAGTCGTGAGACTTCGGAAGTGTCACCACTTCCGCTACGGCAACTTGTACCACTACCTAGTCCTTTCGTGCCTTGAAATAGGCAGCCATTTCCAATACCGTGTATTGTGTGGCATGACGGTAAGGTAACATGCCCCCGCCATCGACCAGCAAGAACAGGAGTCACCGCGATGCAAGGCGTGAGCGATGAACTGGCGACGTTGTACGCCAAGCATTGTGATGCGGACATAACGGAGCATCACACAGAAGCGATGGCATGTCGCGACGTTCAGTCGATCTTGGGCGTCGGGGTTCTTTACTTCAACGACATCCGCAAACGTCACGCCGAGTGGTTCGGGCAAGTCGAGAGCAAGTCCATCTCCTATCGGGTCGAAGACGCCGAGCGACTGGCCGGCGAATTCTCCAAATGGAAAGCAGCCACCGAATTCTGGCTGCCCATCGTCGAACACTTCGAGCGACAAGGTTACCAGGTCGAGTACGCGACGCCGATCCGCCAGTACTACGAGCAAGTCCGTCGTTCGGACCTGAACGTCCGCGAATCTCTGGCTGCCTACGAGCGGCTTGACAAGACGGGCGGCCTGCCGTGGGAAGAAGTGTACGCGGGACTCAAGCGGCGTCACGCTTCGTAGTGCGGATCGTCGACGATTAATTTTCTTTCTGCCACGATGCGGCGCAGATAAACAATCTGCTTCTCGTGATCGCATCGCACGTGCAAATAAAACTCGTACTTGTACGGTGTTCAATTCGTCGATCACGTGCCCCGGAAGTGGAAACCCCGGTTCTTCGAGCGTTGCCCGAACCTCCTCGTCAGCATGAATCCGATAGGCCATCGCCGCGCTTCCTAGACAAGAATTAGCTTGCCTTTCCATTTACCCTGTGATAACCTATCGGCTAATCCAATTCGAGGGGGCAGTTCATGAGCCCGCCAAACCCAATTCGCCCGCCCACCGAACCGCCGGCCCCCACTACCGCCGCGCCTATCAACGCTCGAACCTTCTACGCCCACACTCTTCCCGGTGCGCGGCCGGAAAATTGGGAGCGATTGGAGGAGCACCTTGAAAATGTTGCTCGATTGGCGCAGGGATTTGCGAACGCATGGGATGCTGGCGATTGGGGCTATATCATCGGGTTGTGGCACGATCTTGGAAAATTCTCCGCCGAGTTCCAGGCGTACTTGTATCGTGCCAATGGCTTCGAGGCACACCTCGAAGAGTTCACCGGTCGCGTCGATCACTCCACCGCCGGCGCGCAGCATGCCGTTAATGCGTTAGCAAATGTAGGACGCATACTGGCCTATTGCATCGCCGGTCATCACGCCGGACTGCCTGATACAGCGGCTGTTGCGGGACAGAGCGGACTGGACCAGAGACTCAAGAAAGTCATACCACAAATCGCGGCCGCCCCGCCGGAAATCCTCGCACCTCCCGCTCTATCCCCGCCGCGACTCACGCTTGATCATGGTGACGCCAAGCGGGGTGCATTTCAACTGGCGTTGTTTTGTCGAATGCTGTTTTCGTGTCTCGTCGATGCAGATTTTTTGGCCACGGAATCGTTCTTGTCGCCGGACAAAACAGCAACAAGGTCGAGAGCATTTGCAACGCTGGCGGAACTTCAAGAGGCGCTAGACGACCATCTTGCACAGCTTGCCGCGGGAGTCGAGCGAAATCACGTCTATGAGTGCCGACAGGAGATTCTGGCCGCTTGCCGAGCGGCCGCGACGTCTGCCCCTGGGCTCTTCTCCTTGACGGTGCCCACAGGCGGTGGCAAAACGCTGGCGTCGTTGGCCTTTGCGATACTGCATGCTCAGCAACATGGGTTCGAACGAATCATCTTCGCAATTCCATTTACAAGCATCATCGAGCAAACAGCACAAGTATTCCGCGCAGTCTTCAAAACCTTCGGTGACGATGTCGTTCTTGAACATCACTGCAATCTCGATCCCGAACAGGAAACCCCGTATTCGCGGCTGGCCAAGGAAAACTGGGACGCGCCGGTCGTCGTGACGACCAATGTGCAATTCTTCGAGTCGCTATTCGCCGCGGGAACGTCCCGATGCCGCAAACTTCACAGAATCGCCCGCAGCGTGGTGATCCTCGATGAAGCTCAAACACTGCCGGTCGAACTGTTGCGCCCCTGTTTGGCTGTATTGCGTGAACTGGCAGCCGACTATCACTGTTCCATCATCTTGTGCACCGCGACTCAGCCGGCAATCACGCGGCGAAATAATTTTCCGATTGGGCTGGAAAGCGTCCGCGAGATCATTCCCGAACCACGGCAGCTATACGCCCGGATGAATCGTGTTCGGGTACAGCATCTCGGCAAGCTCGGCGATGATGAACTGCTGCAGCATCTACGGCGGCACGACCGCTTCCTATGCATCGTCAATACCCGTGGACATGCGGCACGGCTGTTCTGCGGACTATACGAAACCCTTTCGTCGCGCGAGCAGAATGGGACGTTTCACTTGAGCACCCTGATGTGCGGCCAGCATCGCTCCAAAGTGATTCGCACGATTCGAAAGCAACTAACGGACGGCAAACCATGTCGCGTAATCAGCACCCAATTGGTCGAGGCGGGCGTGGACCTCGATTTTCCTGTGGTGTTTCGCGCACTGGCCGGAGTCGATTCCATCGCCCAGGCGGCCGGCCGATGCAATCGCGAAGGGAAGCAAGCAAGCGGCGACGTCTACGTCTTCGAGCCGCGTGACATCCGCCTGCGCGGCTTCCTTGCGGCGACGGCAAATTCGACGGCCGAATTGATGCCCGACTTTGACGACTTGCTGAGCCTTGACGCTGTCGAGCGTTACTTTCAGCTTCACTACTGGAAGCACGCGGACCGCTGCGACAGCAAGGCAATCATGGACCTCTTCCAAAGTCCCCAAAAGATGCTGTTCCAATTCCGCACCGCGGAACGCCAGTTTCGCATGATCGACGACGCATCACAGCCGGTGATCGTTCCGTGGGGAAAGGACGGCAAACGCTTAATTCGAGAAATCCGGCAAGACGAGCCGCCGGACTGGCGCATCAAACGAAAACTCCAGCGTTACGTCGTCCCGGTCTACGAACAGTTCTATCGGCAGATGCTGGGAAGCGACGTTGCGGTCTACCACGACTGCTATGCGGTGCTGACCAACGAAGCCATGTACGACGAGAAACTCGGCTTGTGCCTCGACCGCGCAGGTTACCGCGAACCCGAATCACTAATCGTTTGAAGTTAGGAACACGTGGTCACTTGTCTGTAATGCCCGGCAGCCATTAAGGAATCCCGACATGCCTACGCCAACGCTCAACGTTCGCATCATAGTTCGCGGTGAATTCGCCTGCTTCACTCGCCCCGAGATGAAAGTCGAGCGTGTCAGCTATGACGTGATGACTCCGTCTGCGGCGCGCGGTATCTTGGAAGCCATCTACTGGAAGCCGCAGATTGCGTGGGTCATCGACCGGTTGCACGTGATGCGGCTGATCCGTTTTACCAATCTCCGCCGCAACGAAGTCAAGCAGAAGATTCCTGCCGGCACCGTGAAGACTGCGATGAAGTCTGGTGGTGGGCGGTTGGGGTTGTACGTGGATGAAGGCGACAACCGCCAACAGCGGGCCGCCACGCTGCTGCGCGACGTGGAGTACGTGATTGAAGCCCATTTCGATTTGCTCGACTCCAGCGATCCGCCGGTCAAGCATTTCGAGATGTTCAAGCGGCGGGCCGAGAAGGGGCAGTGCTTTCATCGGCCGTATCTCGGGTGCCGCGAGTTTCCCGCGGAGTTTGAATGGCTTGACGGCGACCCGCCCGCTTCGCCACTGCGCGGCATGCGGGAACTAGGCTACATGCTTCACGACGTCGACTATCGGAACGGTATGACGCCGCGGTTTTTCCGCGCCACGATGATCGATGGAATAATTGATGTCCCGCCCTTTTTGTCTGCGGAGGTGCGCCAATGATTTTGCAATCGCTGGACCAATACTACACGCGGCTCGAAGACGATCCCGAGATCGACGTGGCGCCCTTCGGGTTCAGCCGCCAAAAAATCGCGTTTCGCGTCAACCTGAATTCCGATGGATCGCTGCACGGCATCGAAGACGTGCGTCGCCAGGAAGGCAGCAATCTCGTGCCGGTCGCGATGATCGTTCCGGGAGGAGCGAAGCCGTCCGGGGCCGGCATCAATCCCAATTTCCTTTGGGACAACGCGGCGTACATGCTGGGCTTCAAACCCGACGACCCCAAGCCCGAGCGTACGGCGCAATCCTTCGCCGCTTTCAAAAAACGTCATTGTGATTTGGAAGAGGAAATCGGCGATGACGAGTTTTCCGCCGTTTGCCGATTCCTCGCAACTTGGGATCCGGCCCGAGCAAGCGATTTTCCGTTCCTTGCAGAGTTAACCAGTGGTTTCGGCGTCTTTCGTTTGCGCGCCGCGCAGCACCACGTTCACGATCGCGACAAAGTACTTGCGCATTGGAGGCGCCAGTTAAACCCCGGTGACGATCACGAGCAGGCGGCTGTTGGGCAGTGTCTGATTAGCGGGGACACGACAGTGCTGGCACGACTTCACGAGCCGAAGATCAAGGGCGTCATGGGCGCTCAAACCTCGGGAGCCGCGATTGTCTCGTTCAACCTCGATGCCTTCGAATCCTACGGCAAGCTGCAAAGTTTCAACGCGCCCGTCGGCCAAATGTCGGCGTTTCGCTATGCGACGGCGCTGAACCATTTGCTACGCGCGGGCAGCAAACAGCGTTTGCAAATTGGGGACGCGACCACCGTTTTCTGGACGGAGAAGCCGACAGCGGCCGAGCAGTTCATGAGCTTTGTGTTCGACACGGGAGCGGCTGAGGACGAAGGGCTCAGGACGCAACTGCACACGCTGCTATCGCAGATTTCCTCCGGGAACTACCCGCATGAACTCGGCGACCCCAACACGGCGTTTTTTGTGCTTGGCTTGTCACCCAATGCCTCGCGTCTGTCGGTTCGCTTCTGGCACGAGAGCACGTTGCGCGACATCGTCACTCAACTCGCCAAGCACTTTGATGACTTGGCTATCGACCGTACGCAGCGCGATCCACCGTTCCCGGCCCTCTGGCAAATCCTGCGCGAAACGGCGCGCGAGTCGAAGGACATTCCTCCTTTACTCTCCGGCGCGCTAATGCGTGCGGTGCTCAGTGGCACGCCCTACCCGAATAGTCTTTACGGCGCCGTCCTGCGCCGGATTCGCGCAGATCGACAAGTTCGCTATCTGCGCGCCGCGATCCTGAAAGCCTGTCTAAATCGCAATACTCGTCACCGTATCAATCCCTTACAGAAGGAGTTGCCGATGTCACTCGATCCCGATCGACCCGAGCCGGCGTATCACATGGGGCGCTTGTTCGCGGCCTTGGAAAAAGCGCAAGAGGACGCCCTGCCCGGCATCAACGACACGATTAAAGATCGCTATTTCGGCGCGGCTTCGGCAACGCCAGCCAGTGTCTTTCCGCGACTGATCCGGCTGAGCCAGCATCATTTGGGCAAGCTCGAAAAGCCGTCTCGCATCTATCACGAAAAGCGGATTCAAGAAATCTGCCAGCGAATCGACTCGTTCCGGCCGCATCTCAACCTGCAGGATCAAGGTCTGTTCGCCATCGGCTATTACCACCAACGACAAGACATTTTCTCAAAGAAAACGGATTCCAACAGCATTCAAGAACAGGAGTGAAAGCCATGACGCATCGGTATGATTTCGTTTTTCTCTTCGACGTGAAGGACGGCAATCCCAACGGCGACCCCGACGCAGGCAACCTGCCGCGAGTCGATCCTGAAACCGGACAAGGACTAGTGACCGACGTTTGCCTGAAACGGAAAGTTCGCAACTACGTCGGTGTCATCAAAAAGGAACAGCCGCCGTTCGAAATCTACGTCAAGGAGAAGGCCGTTCTCAATCGCCAACATGAGCGAGCTTATCAAGCGTGCGATTTGAAATCGACCGCGAAAAAGTTGCCGAAGAAAGAGGCAGAGGCACGACGCTTGACAGCCTGGATGTGCGGCAACTTCTTCGACATCCGCGCATTCGGCGCAGTCATGTCAACCGAAGTCAACTGTGGCCAAGTTCGCGGCCCAGTGCAACTGGCGATTGCTCGCAGTATCGACCCAATTGTTTCGCAAGAGCACGCCGTGACTCGCTGCGCGGTTACCCACGAGCGCGACTTGGAGAAGGAACGTACTATCGGTCGGAAATTCGCCGTGCCATATGGACTGTATCGCGCGCACGGGTTCATCAATCCTAATTTGGCCGAACAAACCGGCTTTGATGCCAACGGCGAAGACCTGGGGCTGTTCTGGCAATCGTTGCGCGAAATGTTCGAGCTAGATCGTTCGGCTGCGCGCGGCGAAATGGCGGCGCGGCGGCTGATCGTGTTCCGTCATGAAAGCCCGTTGGGAAATGCGCCCGCGCACAAGCTATTCGATCGAGTCAAGGTAACGCGAAAGCCGTCCGGTAACGGCGATTGGACGCCGTCGCGGTCTTTCGATGACTACACGGTCACGATCGACGACGCAGAATTGCCCGCGGGCGTCACGGTCGAGGAACCGTTTTGAACGGAGTGTGCTCATCATGTCCTTCACCGACGACGACCTGATTATGATCTCCGCTTTGGAGCATTGGAGTTATTGTCCGCGGCAGTGTGGGTTGATTCATCTCGAACAGACGTTCGACGAGAATTTGTACACGCTGCGGGGGCGGATGTTGCATGAGCGGGCGGATCA
>JBGTKH010000573.1:0-2058 GCA_041744735.1 Pirellulaceae bacterium
GATGTCAAGGTCGATTGAACACCGCACCAGAATTTGGCCACCGCCGCAACTTTCGATTTCTTTTGACTTGCCTGCGCCCAGAATCCATGAGTTCCAGCGTGGCTCGCTCCTGTGCCGGATGCTCATCGTTGACAGGCGATCAGGAAGCATTGGCAAAACTGGCGAGAGCAAAACCAGTTACGACAAGCACAGAGGGTGCAAGAAGAAGCTGGCCCTCTAGGATTTGAACCTAGACTAACTGATCCAGAGTCAGTCGTGCTACCGTTACACCAAGGGCCAAGAGCGGTGCGAAAGTTACGGTAAACCGTTTAAGGGCTTGGGTCAAGGGTGGACGCGCGGCGAGTACGCGACGGTTGTGCAAGCCACGTTGCGCGCCACGGCCGGGCAAAAGCGAAAAAAATTCGTCTTCCATCCTGGGCCGATTTCGCGTACAACGCTTCCCGTCGAGTGTCGCGCCGGCACGGACGACGTGGCGGCGGTGACAATTGGAACCCGCTGGGTGGGGTTGCAGGGATCGCAACACCAATTTGCCAAGGAGGCACCACGGCCTATGGGTATCCTGTCTATTTCCGCGCCGCTGTTGTTGGCCACGCTCAGTCTCACGCCATCCGACAATGTTGTCTTCGAGCACGTGGACCTGATCGAAATCAATCATTACTACGACGACAAAGGGCAGCATGTCTTCGATCAGTTGATTTTCTACGACTGGTCGCCGCAATCTTGCCGCTTCGACATTCGCGATTGGCGGCTGCTGAAGAGCCCGGCCCAGATCCCCGTTCGCAACTGGCATCGCGGCGACTATGAAGCCACGTGGCACGACGGCAATAAGCTGCGCAAAGTCCAGGCCGACGCGGTGCGTGAAACGTGGACTCAGTACGATCCCGAGTTGGCTCAGCGCACGGCCCTGCCCAAAGAGAAACGGCGAGAACTCTTCAAAGTCCGCGTAACCTCGACCAGCCCGTAGCCGAAGTCGTGAGACCTCGGTCGTCTCTTTAGGCCGACAAAATCCGAACTCTCACGAGTTCGGCTACACGGACCCGCGGCGGCCTACGACTTCTCCGCTTCGATATCTTTTAATGACCGCCCCAGCCTCTTGCGCTTCGCTTCGCCGCCGATGCGCTGCGCGGCGGAGCCGTCTTGGCGCAGCCCGGCGAGAAGGTGTTCGTTTAAGCTGCCGCCCTCCGGCGGAGCGCCGATGTGCTCGACGGCGTCGGAAACGCCCAGCAGTACCGCCTGTTTGACTCCTTCGCGAATCCACGTAAAGAAATTGTATTCCATGAGTTCCTCCTCCAATACAGGCGCGATGTTTTCGTGCTCACCGCGTAACCCGTTCGTGTCAGCGGGCCGGAGAGTAGTGAAACGGCCGGCCTGTGTCCAGACGAACTGCGCTGTCGCAGTTGGAAGGGGTCGGGAGTCATTATTGATGGATCTGTTCTTCGTCCGCGTCTCGACTTTGCAGCATGATAGGCTCGGGAAATGTTGTCAGCCGCTTAATGAGCCAACCGACACCCGCGCCGGGCAAGCTGGCTAGGCCCTCGTTAGCGACCAACTATCGTTTGGCGATATCGTAGCAGTGCAGTTCGTCTTGATCGCGCAAGTACAGGCGGCCGGCGGCGATTACCGGGTGGGGCCAGCTTTCGCCGTTGCGCGACGCAATGCGGAACGTGCCCTTGAGTACGTATTCTTTCGGGTTGGCTTCGATCAGCGCCATCGTGGCGTCTTGGTAGCGGAAATACAGATCGCCGTCGGCGTAGGCAATTGCGGCCGAGCCACTGCCCGGTCCGCGGCCGGGTTGCCAGGCGATTTTTCCGGTCATCAGTTCCACGCACATCGGAAACCCGTTGTTGTGACCGTGTCCGAAATAGACGTGATCGCCGACCAGAATCATGCCGCCGTGATGGTTCTGCATTTGGTTGGAGCGGAAGTAGTAAACCTCTTGTGCCGCGACTCGGCCGCGTCCGCCGGACAGACGCAACAGCGCCGTACCGCCGTCGCCGTAGCCGGTCGAGCAGAACACATAATCGCCGCGCACGATCGGCGTGGGGATGTTCGCCGTGC
>JBGTKH010000574.1:0-5609 GCA_041744735.1 Pirellulaceae bacterium
TGCAGCTTACTCGCCCGCAGCAATCCAAGCACGCACGCCTTGACGACTTCGGTCGTGTATGCGAACGGCGGTCCCGCAAAGTTGGAAATCAAAGCGCCCCCGCTCGTTCCACCTTCCTTCTCAACGTGTTCCAGAATGCGACGCGGGATGACGCCGCTGCACGTCGGGACATAACGCCCCGAGTCCAACTCCAAAATGCCAAGTTCGTCTTTGAGAAACTTCGGCGACGGTCCCGACAAATCCGACTCCAGCAATTGCGCCAACTCCGCAGGCAGGACCGTGATCGGATCGAAGTATGGGAAGAGGTCGTTCAACAACCGCTCCGCCACCGTCTTCAAGACACTTGCGAAGCTTGAGTCATGTTCGTTGGGGTCGATGGGGCGGCTGCGAAAGTACAGCTTCCCCGACATCCACGCGGCCGCCACTTCGTCCTGAAGCTGTTCCTGCAATTCTTCGGAGCGAACGTCTTCGCTTTGGAGCAAGACGCGGCGAGCCTCGCTGAGCGATTCTTTGCGCGGTTGAAACTTTTTGACCATGCCGCGCGACCGAATCAACTCGCGGGCCTGTTGAGCAAGCTGTTCCGTGTCGCCGCAGACCCACACCAAACGGTTTTCCAGGGCCGCCTCGGTGCTGCGTTTGATCCACGTGGCTTCGCTGCGGTCGTCGCCGGGCAGGAATCGAAAGTCAACACGGACCGCGGCATCGTCATGAGGATTGAGTAGTTTGACGTCGGACTTTTCGCGTCCGTCTGAGAACACGCCGGCCCAAGGAAAGGCACGCCCTATCATTTTTGGCCGTTCGGGTTTATCGAGCAGGAACTTCAGAGCATCCTCGACGATTTCGCTGATGCTTTCGCGCGTGGCGCCGATCTCGCGTCGTTCCCGCTCCCATTCTTCGCCCGCCGTCGATTGGATGCGGTATCCTTGCTTTTCGGAGAAGCTAAGCAGATTGCGGCGTCGCAGTTCCTCCAAAGCCTCGGTGACCTCGCTGACCTGATTGCCGCGGTCTAGCCGGTCGTACAGGCACTGCGAAACGAACTTGGCGTCCGTGGGAAGCGTGTCTTGAATCAATTCCAGCAGGGCCACAGCCTTGGCGGCTCGAATCAACAGTGTGTCGTCATCGGCGCACTGGTTCAGAATGCGGGCCATGCTGGATTGAACATCCGAGTCGAGCGCCGTGTGCTGCACTTCGTAGATCTGGTCCAGTGTGACCAGATCGCCCACCGGCTTGTCCGCTAGCTTCTGATCGCGGAACAACTCGCCTAACAATTGCAGCAAGCCACGAATCGCCTGGTCGTCCCCTTGGGCGCGGGCCGAGCGCGTGCGAAGCGCGCTGGTGATGCGCAACAGCAGGTCGATCTGGCCGGGCAGCATGGGATAGACTTCGACAAATTCGTCCGCCGTCACGTCTTCGCAGCCATAGGCGTACAGCTTCAGCTCCGGCCGATGCTTCTCGAACAGCGCTCGTAGCTCGACCTCTCCCTGCCGCGTCTTTTGAAGCAGGCGACGATGAACGACATCACGAATGTTCGTTGCGGACAGATGCACTCGAAGGTTTTGCGGGAAACGATCCTTGGCCCAGATCAGAAACGAGTCGCCGGCGTCTTCGTCGATGCGCTGCTGTCCCAGGGCAAGCAGCCAGGCCTGGCCTTTAAGCCGGGCTCCCAATTCTGAAGCAAACGCGCGCAGTTTGTCTCGCCGATCGGTACTGGCGATTACATACTGAGACACTTCATCGATCACAATGAAAAGTGTCGCGCCTGGATGGCGAAAACGCAGCATATCGCCAATCGCCGTGACGGCTTCGGCTGGCGAGTCCATGCGACTATGAGTTCCGGCGCGACTGGTGAACCAACTCAGCGGTTCGATGTAAAGTGCCGGATCCATTACGTGTCTGATTCGCGAAAAACTCTCTTCCGCAAACGGGTCGTTCTTCTCAGTTTCCCAAGAGTGACCAAGTGTTCTTTCGGCTGCTTCCGCAAACTCCGCCCACTGCCCCTTGCGTTCCAAATCTAGCTCTGCATCGGCCACCAAAGCATCAACTGGACAGTAGCCGAGTCGAGCTTGGACTTGCCGAACCACAGCCGCGTGAATGTGTTCGTTATCGTGTGCAAAACCCCCAACGTCGAACACGACTGCGATCGGGTCGATTTTTTGTCGGAGGTTGTCCCACGCCTTTCGCAACTCCTCCGCTCGCGGCGACGTGTCCCGTCGCAGCAAGGCTTCGGCCAGAGGCGTTCCATCGGGCAATACGACACCGTCCAGCGCCAGCCCAAGGAGTTTCGTAAAGATCGATTTACCTGAGCCGTAGAAACCGGAAATCCAGGCGTTAGGGAGATCGGGGCCGGCCTTCTTGTCCAATTCCGATGCGATGGCATTCAGGAGTCGGGTGTATTGCTCATGGATTCCGTCCGGCACGCGTTTATGGTTCGGATGGTCTTTCGGCCAACCACCGGTGATGATGTACTCCGACACTTCCGACGCCAGCTTGGCGGGGCTCTGTTCATGGAAGTAAACGACTGGCGGTATGTCGCGGGTGACATCCGAAACAAATAGCTTGCCGATTGACATGGTTTCGCTCATCAGTATATGCGCGGACGGTAGTCGCTATCGGGATCCAAGACACCCATGAAAGAAAGACCCTTGTCGCCTCGGCGTTCGCCCGGATAGAGCAGAACGACCGGAATGCTCCGCGTGTGCCCATCAAGATGGCGAAGCAATGCCGATGAGCGGAAGAACGGATACATTGCTCCAGCACGTCCGATCAATGCAACTGTCCGATCCGTTCGGTCCGGATGCTGGTCGTTGTACTCACAGATGATGCGGCTGCAATCCGCGGCAATGCCGGAGGAACCTTCGATCAGTGGCCCAAGTTTTCCCTGCAGGTATTTCAAGCCTCGGTCCATCGCTGTCGCGGCAGTCTGACGTTCCATCTCAATGACGCGCCGTATCCAGTCATCACCTTGAGCCCGCACGCGATCCAACAGCAACTTCTGAAGATTGATGGAAAGCACTGCCCAGCCGTTCCCAACGAGATCCGTGCTGAGCTTCTGGACTTCCCGACGCAAACGAAACTCATGACTCGGATCGTACTGCACGATTGCGAACCGGTAGTTCCGCATCGTGCTGATTCGCGGGCCGTCCTCATGAATCAGGTCTTTTCGCAGGTCGGCGAATGCTTGTTGCAACGGCGTTTGATCAAAAAGTGATCGGCTCATGATGCTTCTCCAACATGAGCCGGCTCACCTGCCAACATTGCGGCTTCAGCCCATTCGACCAAATTCGCAAACTTCCAGCCAACATCAACGAGATCTCCCTGGCGGCGAAACCGTAGGGCCGCGAGAGTCCGTAGCCGGCGTTCCAGCACGTCGCCAACCAGTCCCACGGAAGCGAAGTAAGGATTATCCAGTAACGTGCCATTGAAGGTCAGCTCTCGCAGCAGGTAGAGCATGTAGGTTAACGCCTCATCGTCGATGCGCGGCAATTGCAGCGACCGAGGATCACGTGTCCCGCGCAGCAGCCCGGCCGATGCGGCAGAGTTGAGAAGCTTTCTCGCAAACTGCACGCGGGTGGTTAACGTCCAGCGCCCGGGCACCAAATGCTCTACCCATTGAACGATGAGGTCCCGGCTGACCTCTGGCCGAGCTTGCTCGCGACGTTCGGCGAGGTATGCGCCGGTGAATGCACGATACAATGGGTCAGCAAGCTGTAGATGCCAATGGCAAATCACTCGTCGCGTCGGTGGCTCCATGTTTTCCCAAGCGCGGAGGACTTGAAGTGCCGACGGGAATTTGTCGTACCGCTCGCCGAAATCCGTCAGCAGCCTTTTAACTCGTGCGAGGCTTCGGGCGCCGAACCAGTATTGATCGAACGCTTCGTCGGCCGACGGTAAGCCGAATTCAGATGCGACGCGCTGCCAGTAGGCGCGGGAGTGCTCAACTTCCAATGCGCACTTCATAAGCCTCGTGTGGAACTCTACTGTTTCCGACGGTTGCGTAGTCATGACGGCCTCCTGTAATGAGGCATAGGGTACTCGTCCGTCAATGGCGAACAGGCTGCAATCAGGTGGCGCACCAACAGCTCTAACGAGTCCGGCACAGTACCCTTGATGCGTCGGCCAATCGGCGCCTGAACAAATCCGGCTTTGCCGTGCGCTTGAACCCACTCGGCGAAATGTTCCTTGTCCCAGCTTTCGGCCATCACTTCGGCAAGTCCTGGTAGAGCCTCGACGGGTGGCCGTCCCGCGCGTTTTAGATCCGCGAGCCGTTCATCGACTCGCTCGTCGATTTCGAAGGAGAGGTTAAACAGCGAAATGATCCGATCGGCGTCGTGAGCTTGCTTGCGGAGCTCCTCGTCCCGCCGGCGCGCCGCCTCACGAAAACTCTGGAAGATCGCCCACTCCCAGGAATGCGGCAGCAATCGGGAGAAGAAGTCTCGACCACCAAATTCGCTCGCCAAGTCCGTCCGCCACCACCCAAGTCGTCGAACTTCGCCGCGCTCACCAGCCCATCCAATTGCGAGCTGTGCAGTCAGGAGCAGATCGATCTCCGACAACGGGATTGGTGCGGCTTCGCGATCCGCTTCGCTACTTTCGATTACAGCCATGCTCAGATTCCCCAATGCTTTGCCGCACCTTAGTCTACAAGATTACGGCCTTCAAACCAGCGACCCAGCCGGTTGGAATCAGCACCAATCCCGTGCCCTCTTCGGTGTTCAGCGGTCAAATGGCGGCGGTTCAAAACGGTGGCACGGAGCGGTCGAATTCGGTGGCGCTGGGGCGTTAAAAGTCTTCGTTGGGTGAAGCTGTGCCGCGGGAAACAGATCGCGATCACTTGGTCCGGCCGCATGCCAAATACGTTTCATTCTCGCCTGTTCCAATTTTTTCAGACCAATGCCACCGGCATCAGGAAGTTGGCGGCCAATTCCAATCGCCCGTTCTGGCAGCGTTCGACGTAGAACTGCCGGGGTTCTTCGCGGCTGAGGCACAGGGCGAGAAAGCGGTCCTTGCCCAGAAACCGAATCGGGCTCACGACCCGCCGGGTTGTCACACCCTTGGAGTCGCAGTAATCGAACGTGACAACCAGATCGTCCGACTGATGCATGGCTCGGTAAATCAGTTGACGCATTTTCGGCCTCCGCGGCGCAGGTGGCAAATCGATCCATCGTTCTACTTGGAGTATCGCTTGCCGAGCGGACACGTTTGGTCCGCGTTGCGTTATGCGGCCGAGGACAACTTGGAATGAAAGACGACGAAACTATCAGCAGCCACATCGTTGGACGCCGCATCAAAGTGGCGCAGCAAGCTTTTCAGACTGTTTTTGTTTTGGAACGCAATCCGAAATGCGATAGAGGTCGTAGTACCGGCTCGTGCCGTGACTCCGGGTGAACCTTTGCGTCACCGGAACAGCTTCAGCCGATACATTAAATCCTCTTTCTCCCGCTACTGTTTTCGAGACCAGTTCCTCGCATCCTGCCCCGGCCGCTTCAACGTCGGCTGGCAACGCGCTGGTTTCGGATCTTGGCCGAGGACGCGGCCAGCGGCCAATCGTTAGCCGATAATATGCTGACGGACGTCGGCCAGAGGCCGGGCATCGACCAATTGAGCCAGAG
>JBGTKH010000575.1:0-4173 GCA_041744735.1 Pirellulaceae bacterium
TAGGGATGATCGTCGGAGGCGATGAAACGGGGGTCGCCCGGTGCGAGAAAGACGCACGCCGGTAAATATGGAGAATTAACTCCATCGCGACAACGGGGAGGCGGTGGCTGGATTAACCCTCCAGCCTCCGCTTTACCCACAGAAACTTCGGAATTCTCACGAATTCCGCTACCAGACATCGGGAACGTCGGAATTCTCACGAATGCCGCTACATGGCCATGCCCTCATTTACGTCCGACTTGAAACAGCAGGCTCGGCAGGCCGGCTTCGATCTGGTCGGCGTCTGTCCGGCCGTAGCGCCCAGCGGAATCGGCCGGTTTCACGCGTGGCTGGAGGCCGGTTTTGCCGGGGAAATGCGCTACTTGCCCAACCGCGCCGAGGCTTACGAGCATCCGCGGCATGTGCTGGACGGCGCCCGCAGTGTCGTAATGCTGGCCATGAACTATCGAACGGCCGAACCGGCGGCCGCCGCCCCGGGCGAGGGACGAATTTCGCGATACGCATGGGGAGCGGCCGATTATCACGACGTGATTCACGAGCGTCTGGAACGGTTAATCGAGTTCGTTAACGACAGACTGCCGGACGCTCGCGCGCGGGGCGTTATCGACACGGCGCCGCTCTTAGAACGCGAGTTCGCGCAACTTGCCGGGCTGGGCTGGATCGGCAAGAACACGATGCTGCTGAACAAACAGATCGGCAGTTGGTTCTTTCTCGCCGCGCTGCTGACCGATTTAGAGCTGGAATACGACCAGCCGCATCAGACGGACCACTGCGGAACCTGCCGCGCGTGCCTCGACGCGTGTCCAACCGGCGCCTTTCCACAGCCGTACGTTTTGGACGCGACGAAGTGCATCAGCTATCTGACCATTGAACTGCGCAGCGCGATCCCGCCCGAGTTGCGCGAAGGCGTCGGCGATTGGCTGTTTGGTTGCGACATTTGCCAAGACGTGTGTCCGTGGAATCATAAAGCGCCGCTCAGTTCCGAGTCCGCGTTTGCACCGCGCGACAATGCGAATCCCATCGACTTGATCGCGCTGTTTGATTTGGACGACGCCGCCTTCCGCAAACATTTCCGACACACACCGCTCTGGCGCCCCAAGCGGCGCGGCTTACTTCGAAACGCGGCCGTTGTATTAGGTAACCATCCGACGGCGAAGGCCATTGACGCACTGCGGCGCGGGCTGAATGACGACGAGCCGCTCGTTCGATCAGCATGTGCCTGGGCCTTAGGGCGTCAAACAGATCCGAGCGCCACAAACGCGCTCAACGATCGGCTTGCTGATGAAACCGATGACGACGTTCGGCGAGAGATCAAAGCGGCGATCCAAAGACACTCTTCCAATTCATCGCTTTCCGAACTCCTTCACTAACGCTGCCAGCGTCGACTTCACGTCTTCGAGCGTTCCCACAATTACAAACATGCGGAATCGATACTGACCCGCAGCGATGCCTGTCGCATCGCGCACGCGGAATACGCAATTCCACTTGTTAACCTGCTCGTCGACGAACCGAAAACGTCCGTATCCCGCGTGCTCGAAGCCGCGCGACGGCTGGTCGGGCGAGTAAACGCCCATCGCATGCGAACCGCTGGGCGTGGCCAGCACGACCGGAAATCGCTGCTCGCCAGGACCGTCGTCCAGAGCGCTGAGCATCCCGTTCGCGGTGTCGTATTTCCAGAAAACGCTGAAGTCCGGCGGCATATAACCGGTGACGGCTTCAAACTGAGCGTAATGTTGCTGCTCGCCCTGCGGAACGGTAAACGTCACGTCATACTGTATCGCGTGCGGTAGATCTTTGTAGCCGATGCGAATTCGCTTCGAGACGAAATGGTCCGACAACACTTTGTCGTTCTTGGCCGGCTGACCGAGCGACGTTTCGCCGGGAGCAAGCCAGAAGGCCATCTGAGCGGTCGTTTCCAATTCACGATCACTGGCGCGCATGCGTAACAGCCGGCTCGATGACTTCTCGCCGCGCCCGTCCGCTCTCGAGCCGGCTTCGGTGGGGTTGAATGTCTCCGGGAAGAATTTGCCGCCGCAATCGAAGCTTGACGCCGACTGCATCTGGCGTCCGTGATCGAAGCTGTCGATGAACTCCTGGCCGTTCCAAATCAACGAATCGACGGCGCCGGCCACGCGCGTCGTCGTCGAGATCACAATCTCCGACGCGCCGGCTCGGCCGCGGATTACGGCGTCTCCGGATGGTGGATATTCATCCGCCGCCAACAGTGCCCGGCTCATGGCGAAGCTGCCGCAGACGAACGTCCCAAACACAAATAAGCAGCGCAAAAGACCCAAACAATTGCTCCTAAAAACTGACGACCGGCTTCAGTTGTGCCGCTACAATGATGCCGTGGTTTGATCCGCGAATCAAGCGTCGACTTGCAACTGTCGAGATAACAATGATCATGAATCGAACACTGCGTATCCGACTGCTGCTGTCGATTTGGGCGGCCGCCTCAATGTCACCGGCTCAATCGAGGGCTCAAGTTTCTTTGACAGACGCGAAACCTGTGCCACGGTTACAGGTGATTCCCGAACCGTACGATCAAGCGTCTGTTCTCCGCGATGGGCAAGAGATCACGCGGTATCACTTCGGCAAATCGCTGAACCGGCCGTTTCTTTATCCGCTGATTGGACCGAGCGGCCGGTCGCTGACTCGCATGGGTCATCCGCGCGATCCGAATTCGCACAGTCATCATAACTCGGTGTGGATCTCACACCACGATGTGAACGGCGTTGATTTTTGGGGTGACCGCGGCCAGGGGCGCATCGTACATCAGCGCGTCGTGCGGTACGAAGATAGCAACGACGAGGCGCGGATCGAAGTTCAAAATGCTTGGACCGACGACGCGGGCAAAGTGCTGCTGGACGAACTGCGGCGGATGGTCATTCGCCCGCTGGAAAACGGGCAGTGGCTGCTGGTGATCGATCTGCAGCTTGCCGCGCCGCGGGAATCGGCGACGCTGGGCAAAACGCCGTTCGGCTTGATCGGCGTGCGGATGGCCAAGACGATCGGTGTGCACGACGGCGGCGGCATGAGCCGCAACTCGGCGGGCGAAGTGAATGAAAAGGGTGTGTTTTGGAAGCCGGCCAAGTGGCTCGACTACTCCGGCCCGATCACGCCGGAGGCCGCCGAAGGAATCACGTTGATGGATCATCCGACGAATCCCAATCATCCGACGCACTTTCACGTGCGCGACGATGGCTGGATGGGCGCGTCGCTGACGTTCGACGGTCCGCGCACGATTGAGCTCGGCCAGCCGCTCAAGCTGCGCTACGGTTTGCTGGTACATGCCGGCGTGCCGACCATTGACCAGTTGGAACGACAATATCAAGCGTTCGTTGACTTGCCCGTTGAACCGCTCGGAGAAACGAAGTAAAAAATCGTTTAACCGCGACCCAGCGGTTAAACAAAGAAAGCAAAGGGTGATCTCATGTCGATGCCTCAACCGCCGGTATCACCGCAGCTTCCGCCGCCATCAAGCGGCAGCGGACTCAAGGTTGCGCTCATCATTTTCCTGATCATGCTTGTGCTGTTCGCCGTGGCCTGCGGCGGCTGTGTTTACGCCGTGTATTACGTCACGGTAAACGCCAAGGCGATGTTGGCCGACGCGATCCGCGAAGCTTTGATTCAATCGATTCAGGATTCGGAATTACGCGACGAAGACAAGACTGTCATCATCGCTCAAGCGAACCGGGTCACCGACGAGTTCAAGGCGGGACGCATCACGGTCGAGGATCTCACGACGATTCTTCAAAACCTCGGCGAGAGCCCCTTAATTTCGCTGGGCGTGGTGTATGTGATCGAGGAGAAGTACGTCAAGCCATCGGGGTTGTCGCAGGAGGAGAAGGACGAGGCGAAATTGTCGTTGCAACGTGCCGCGCGCGGTGTCTTCGAGAAGAAGATCAGCCAGCAGGATCTCGAAGCCGTAAGCGATCAAATCTCCGACGTCGATGCCGACGGCAATCGCCAGCTCAAAGAGTCGATCAGCGACGAAGAGCTGCGCACGTTCCTGGCCGACCTGAAGCAACTGGCCGACGACGCCGAAATCCCCGAAGAACCCTTTGAGGTCAACATCGGCGACGAATTCAAGAAGGCCGTTGATAAGTCGCTAGAGAATAAGTAGCGCGATAACCGGAACAATCGAGTCGTGTATACCCCCCCCCCCCGCCG
>JBGTKH010000576.1:0-4358 GCA_041744735.1 Pirellulaceae bacterium
GGGCTACGGCCGTGATGAGAATCTGTCCAGCGACGACTTCATCGCCGAAAAGTACCGCGGCATCCGCCCCGCGCCGGGCTATCCGGCTTGTCCCGATCACACCGAAAAGCGCACCCTGTTCGACCTGCTCGACGCCGAACAGACCGCCGGCATCACGCTGACCGAATCCTACGCCATGCTCCCCGCCGCCAGCGTCAGCGGCCTATACTTCGCCCACCCCGAAGCCCGCTACTTCACCGTCGATCGCATCACGAAAGACCAAGTCGAGGACTACGCCCGCCGCAAACACATGCCCATCGCCGAAGCCGAACGCTGGCTCGCGCCGAATCTGGGATACGAACCATCGTAGCCGGTCAACTCGAGGGCGGTCCGGTTCGACGCGTCTCCAATCAAACGGGTAGGAATCGAATTGTATTTATCCACTCTTGCGCTTCGCTTGCGAGCCAGATGAGCAACAAATCATCCACAACGGCAACGACCGGCAGGTGTTGGGGTATGATCAGAACGCCAGGACTCTTCTGCGTAGCAATGAAATTGGCGAAATGCCGAGGCATAGTCTTCTGGTCATGGGTCACCAGAATCCGCCCATCACGAGCCGCACGTGCCAAGACTTCGACATCGTTCAAGCCTTCCAGCCCAGCCGCCATCGCCGTTTGAAAATCGACGGCTGGCTCGCGGCGTATGGTGGCCACGAGAATAACCTGGTTCAAGTCAGCATCGGCCTGAAACCGTACCGTCATGGGCCAACTGCCTGAAACTGTCGACGAGCGTCCGCCATTTTTTGATAGAAGGTGGGATCGGCCTGCCGCGACGCTTGCCGCATGGCCTCAAAATCGCTCTTGGCCTTCGTCAGGTACTCATCAACTTCCACGCGGTGGGCGAGATAGTACGTCACGGCACCGTATACTTGTTCGAGCGTCAACACGGGAAACATGTGGGCGATACTCTCGGCCGTCTGCCCCGCGTGGAAGGCATACACGATGGAGTCCAGAGACACGCGCGTGCCCGCCACCCAGTAACCGCCGTCTCGCTGTTCAACGTAGTTCATGCTTAGCTCCCATTCATCCTCTGCCTCTTTCCAATTCTACCACACTGCTTTTCCGTCCGCACCGGTCGCCGACCGCATCGCGTCGAACCGTTTCAATTAGGCATCCCGGCCGACGAACCGTTCTGCGCCGTGCCGTACCGACTACATCTGAACGACTCGCTTAGCCGCGCCCGTCAATTTCACTGCCGGAGCGACAGGCCGCGCCGAACTCGTTGAAAGCCGCAGCGACCACATCGCGAATCGGCACTCGGAACGACTGAGATTTCCATTTTGGGCTCAGTCCATTCGCCACCACCGCCTCCCGCCGCCGGAGCTGCTGGAATGTAATGCGTTTCAAGCCGATATGTGATCCTGTGATTCGTATAATCCGCCCAACCTGGGTACTGGTAGCCGTGTGAGCCGCGAACTGCCACGTAGTACCTTCCAGCAGGAACAGGGAGCTCGATTGTCTTCCCGGGTTGCACTGAAAACGGTCCCCGATACTTCTGATCGCTCGCACCTTGGAGCCAAACGGAAATCGTATTCTCGCTTGTATTCTCGACTTGAATGGCTGCGGCAGCAAAGGATGAAGGCCATAAAAGCAATCCGAGTAGGACTATCGAACGGAACCAGTTGTTGGAAAATGCCATGACAAATACTCCTCAGAATTCCAGCGTACATTGAAACGCCCCTTCCACCTCTTCCACTTTTATTGTCCGTCGGCTAACAATTCTTAAATCTTTCCACTCTCTTATCGGCGTCCACTTATTGCGCGCGAATACAGAGATATAGACTGGACCACCAAAGCCAGTCGGTGGCTTGTCATCGAAAGTCTCTCCAGGAGATATCGTTTCGGTTACTCGGTACGCGTATTGTTGGGCTTGCGGTTTGTCCGGATCCCAACTGGCCGGCAAATAATGAAAGGCTAGCCGTATGTTTTGCGTCGTCGCATTGTGAATGGCGATTGTGGTATACCGATACTCATCGCGAAGCTTCCCGTCCGGCGTTTCACGCTCTGACTTCGTAAGGGGATGCAAACCAAAATCCTCGATTTTGGGGAAGTCCGTGGTGTAGCCGTCTGGAAGTGGCCGAGCAGGCCCCGAGTTGTCGGGCAAGGGACCGTTCCATAACCCAATAATCAGCAACCCAATAATCAGCAGCACGGCCACGAAAACCATCGCACATACAGCGTAAGTGGCCCATGGACGCCTTGCATTCGGACTTTGAGCTGGCCCGCGCTGCTCAGTTCGCTGCTGTTCCGCGCCTTCCAATTCGGCGATCTTCGGCTCGGTTTCTTTTATTTGTTCGGTCGGTTCAAACTTCTGTGCCGCAGTGGACGCCATCGCTTCGGCGACGGGGGGCGTTTCGAGCCACAGCTTCCCCGTCGTTGGTTGACCGGATCGCGCCGATGTGAAGGGACCCGCCGCGTCCGGCGCGCCTTGCGACGGGTCGGCTAAGGGTTTGGATTGGCCCCAGTGATTCCCCAAATCAAGCTGTCTAGTGGATTTGGTGCGCTGCTTCGGAAGTCAACCCAGGTCATCCCCTTCAGAAACTTTGGCAGATCAGGCTGCGTCTGAACGCCTGGCAGGATCACCGGGATCACCGGACAACCGCGATTAACGAACTCGCGCAGAAATGCCTCTTGCTCCATCTGTTGCCAAGGACCGAAGCCGTCTGGACCGACAAACACGGCCGCAGCACCGATTGAATCGATTTGCTGTTCCAACGCGCGTTGCCAGGGCAGGCCGGGCCTGAGCTGCCATTCATCGAGCCACGGCCGCAATCCGCGCTGTTTCAGTTGCAGCGCGATGTCTTTCACGATAGACTTGTCTCTCGAATTGTGGCATAGGAAGACGTCGAATTGGGACGTGGTAGACATTAGAGGTGGTTCCGGTTTTGGTTCTACTTTCGGAGGTCCTAGCGGGTATTCGGTGAGCGTGCCGGCGGCGAGGTTGTCGATGACGAGGTACGTCTCGGCGGCGCGGCAGTTGTATTCCGTGCCGGTTTTGGGATGGACGAAGTTGGCGTTGTTCCGTTCGGGATCGCGCAGCGGATGTGAACGCTGAAGCTTAAGCAATTTATAACACTGCAATAGTCGCTGTCGAGCGTCGTCCAAAAGCTGGTGGACGTGTGCGTCAATTTGGTCACTCCCTCGGCGAATTTCGAATTGTGAAATCATCTCTGATTGATTCATGTTCGGTCGCCGAAGGCTGACGTCGGTTCCTAGGTCCTTTATCTGGGCTAATGCCCGGATTTCGTCCACTACCGCAGAGGCATTGTCCCACACATCGTTGTCGTGTCTGTGCTTTACCAGCGATAGCTGGCGTGAATCCAGGCCGAAAGACTTCGCCAGCAGAACTAGCTCGTCAACGCACTCGTTGAACGCACCAGTTCGCCGAGTTACTGGGCGGCCTCTGATGAGAATTGCACTGCAATACCATTGCAGAACTAGATTGCGGACATGTAGGTTAGGTCGGGCGAACATGGCATCTCTGAGCGGCCCATGCTCCGCAAGCTCGTCGAACACGGGTTCGAGCATCAATTGGATAAGGCGGTCTGCCAGACCAAAAAACCTGATTTTCAGCATCAAGATAAGTCTCTGGAACCAACCACTTTTGTCGCAGGCTTGCTCGACCCAGGCCTCCTTCCGAAGCCGTTCCGCAGTTCTGAGTTCGACTTTGATCCTGAAGAGATCCAGCAACATTTCGTCAGGTTCGTTACGCAATAGCTCGGGAGCCAGCAAGATTTCAATCGCTTTCTGGGGATCTTCAGCGAAGAGCCTTTCCATTTTGTTTTGATATTCCGCGATGATGTCAGCATCCGCTAACGGTGACTCGCTCATTGAATCAGCTCCTTGCATTGTTGGCCCCGGCCAGATTGACCGTCAGCGCGTGATGACCGCAGTCGGCGATCGCGGGTCTTCCCTGCTCCGCCGATACCTACCAACGCACACACGCCCGCTCCGCCGCCTTGCCACCAACCGCACAGTTTGCCAAACTCCGGCCGGTCCTGCCAGTCACGCGCCCGCAGCAGCGGGTGAGCAAAGTGAACGGATGACGCTATGCCGCTTGACATGGACATGGCAGGAAGACGCCAAGAAAATACGTCGCCAATTCGATCGACAACCAAGTGCGGCCAAGAATGACGACTCCAATTATGCCGCAACCTCCGCAGTTGGACAATCGCCAGTATCGCGGCGCGGGTGTGAAGTCGCACCGTTGTAGATTGCTTGATTCGATTCGCGGGCAAGTTGCACGCACACTGCCGTAGCCGAATTCGTGAGAATTCGGTCTTACGTGATGGCAGGCAACCGAACTCTCACGAGTTCGGC
>JBGTKH010000577.1:0-4323 GCA_041744735.1 Pirellulaceae bacterium
CGCGCCGGCGAACGTGTCGAAGAAAAAGCGCCGGCGGAATCTGCACGCCGCCGACGCGGCCCAGGCGGCTGGTGGGTAGGAATCGCGGTTCGATCGCGAATACGGCGCCCACGTTGCCGCGGCTAACGTCCACGTTAAAGCCCAGCCGAATCAACGCCGATTCGCCGATCCGCGTGAAGCTCACGCTTTGGCCGATGTTCCCCGCCGGACCAAGATCGTACGCGGCGCCGGCGCTGGCGATCCACTTTTCGCTCATCCGATAATTCAACGAACCGCTGACCACGTTGCTGAGAATCGGACCGTCGATCGCGCGATAACCCAAATACACATTGCCCACTTCCGGCCGCCCCATCAGGCCGCCGACGCTGAACGTCCGCAGTCCGTCAGTGAAGACATCGGCGAAGCCGTCGGACAATAGCGTCACGCGATCGCCCACGTGCCAGCGGAAATCGTAATCCAGCAGCCCGATGTGCTCGCCAAAATTGTCGCGTTCGGGCTTCGGGAAAAACACGCCCTCCACGTCCAGAATGATCCAGTCGATGATTCGCTCTTGGCCGGGCAAACCGCGTTTGGTTTGCCACCGCTGCCGCACGCCGAAGCGGGCCAGCGTCAGATCGTCGGCGATTTCCAGACTGGGCGCCGTCACCCAACTCTGCATGCCGGTCCGCAGAGCGTAAAACCGTTCGTCGAACCGCAGCGGCGTGTTACCGCCCGGCGCGCCGGCGAACGTGTCGAAGAAAAAGCGCCGGCGGAAGTGCTCCTGAGCGTCGTCGTCCAGCGGATCGTACAGCGGGAAGCGGCTGAGATCGCGGTTGGCGTCGGCCCAGAAGACCTCCGTTTCAAACACGATCTTGTGCGCCAGCCCGTTCAGATTGAACAGCAAGCTCTGCACGGCCGGGTTCGCCTTCCACATTGGCATGCTGGCTCGTACGCCCAGTTGCCCATAAGCCCGCGTCACATCGTCGCCTGCCAGATCCTGTTCCCAATGCGTGATGTCACCGAGTGCATACGGCACCAGCCGCACTGGCCCAACGTTGAACGGCAAATCAAGCTCCTGCCGCGTGCCCGCACGCAATCCTTCGCGGTCCGCTTCCCACGCCAGCGGATCGAACTTCGCCGCGTCGATCGGGTCCAACGGCAGCGAAGCGGTCTCCATTCGCGCGTAACCCGCGTGCGAATGCTCGTACCACGTCAGCCGACTGAACAGCGGCTGGCCGAGCCAAAAGTGATCGCCACGCGGCAGCCATTCGGTCTGCGTGAAGAAGTCGTTCAAACGCGTGTCGCCCACAACGCTCCACGCCGTGTTGCCGCTCAGCCGCTTCAACTCCAGCCCCGTCGTCTGATCTTTATTCTGATCCCACTCCCACTCGTAATATTGTTCGAGGAAGTTGCGGTCGCTGATCAGGCCGAACTCGCCGGTCAATTGAAATCCGTTGGGCAGATAGTGACGATGCTGAGCCAGCACTCGGCCGCGGAACTCTTCTTCAGGCAGCAGTGAGCGGCGGTCCTCGCCCAAATTGTCCCGGCCGTTGTCTTTGATTCCCCACGCATCGATCGAGCCGCGATACGGGCCAGGTACGCCGAACAGCCCCTCGCGGTTGTAGCGAAAGTTCGTGCCCAGCGCGGGGCCGCGTTCGCTCAGGTAGTCGGTCGAGACACTCCACTTCGTGCCTGTCGGCGGTTCGCGCACGCCCAGCAATTGATAAACATCCAGGTCCACCAACGTCTGCACGCCGAACACCGTGTCGCTGCGAATTTTCAGGTTGTCGATATAAAATGTCGGCTTGGTCAAATCGGTCGCCAACACGGGCCAGTAGAAAATCGGCACGCCGCCGGCATAGAGCAAATTATTGCGGCTGGTCGCCAGTAGCCGATGATCGACGCTCGCCTGGCCGGTTTGCGGATCGATCGCGGGCTGGCCCGTCAGCGGATCGGCCGGCTGAATCTGCGTGTCCTCGAAGGTGACGTTTTCGGATTGGAACCAGTACTTGGGGACGCCCATGCGGCTGGAGGTAACCGCCGCGCCGAACGCCTGAAAACTCTGCTCGTTCAATTGCTGCAGCACGTCGGCCTTCAATCGCACCAGACCCTGATATTCGGGCACCGGCGTGAGCATCTCGGCGTTCAAAATCACGCCCACGCGGTTGTTCACGTCGTAGTACATTCGCTCGGCGTAGATCACGCGGTCGCCTTGCCGGAAGACGATGTTGCCTTCCATGTAGAATTCCAGCGGCGCGTCGCCTTGCTGCATTGTCTGACCGGAGAGATCTTGTCCTTGCAGTCCCGATGTCCACACGACCAGCCGATCCGTCTCGAACATCAGACTGCCGATCTCACCCAATCGCCGCACTTCCAGCCCTTCGATCACCACACGCACGCCCGAGTCGATTACGGCGATCTGCTCGTTGCGGTCGGGATTGTTAAATGTGCGAGCCTGCACGCGCACGGTGCTGCGCGGCGTGACCAGTATTCGCCGCGGTCCGGTTGTCGATTGCGGTGAGGGGGTGGGAGCCGGTACCGGCTCGGGCGAGAACTGCACCGGCCTCACCGGCACGTGACGATCGGGATTCTGAGCTTCCAGTCCGCGTTGAAAGATGTCGGGTTTCACACGCGGCTCGCCGCCAGCCGGCGGCAAACGCATCAGTGGGCCGGCCGTGGAATGAAAGCGGCCCAGCCACGTTCGATCGGCGATCGACTGCGCCGCACGCCCCGTCACTCGATGCGGCACGCCGCCATGTCCGTAATCGACAAGCACGTCCCCTTCCAGATACGCGATCACTTTGAACGGCCGTCCGCTGAACTGATCGCCCGGCTCGATCCACAACACCGCCTCGCGTCCGCGCGCGTGAACATCGCCTTGTCGAATCTCGCAATTGCCGCGCAAGTGCCACACGTCGTACGCACCCTGTTGCCAGCGACTGGTTTCGCTCGCGCTGATTTCAATCGCGGCGCGCTGATCGCCAACGGGTTCTTCGATCTCGGCGCGGGTGGGGCTGACGAAGGCTGCACAGAAAATCACGGCGACGATCAACGTCTTCAGCGGACCGCGGTTGCACTTAGTACTGAGTACTGAGTACTGAGTACGTGGCTGTGACGGCGATGTGGCACCAACCCGACGCGTAAGCGAGGATCCAGTTAGCTTTCTCTCTTCCTCGCTGACGCTTCGGGTTAGTGTCGACCCGCGCGCAGCATCATCGTTCGCGCGCAGCGTCCACCGCGCGCACGAGGGCGGCTTTCGGAGTTGGGCCGTAATGGGCGTCAGCGTTGTGGCATCCTTGCCGGCTGTCGAAGTGCTGCTCGGAGCAACTCCGAGCCGAAGGTGTAACACGAAGAGACAAAACCGCTTAAGACAAGTCAGGTGCGGCCGCGGATTATAGGCTCGTGGCCATTCTCAAGCAAGCCAAGTTCGCGATCGACACGGCGTTTGCAACTCGTGACATGGCAACTACTTGTATTGCCTTACACGGCCAGCGATCCGCGCCGAACCGGCCGCCGCCAGCAAGCACACGACCGGCATCAGCGGTGCTCGCATCCGCAGATTGGTCCAGTAGAACGTGTGTACCGCCGTGAACGACAGGCAAAGCAGCAGGCCCCACAGCCACGGCGTGCGCAGCACTTGCCAGCGCAACGAGTTGATTCCAATCGCCGCTAGCACAAACACCGCGACATACCAAACCGCCGTCGCGTAACGCAGCAACCGGCGCGACAGCGATTCGTCGACGCTCAATTGATGCGGCAGTGGATTCCACAATTGGCCGATGCGGTAAAAGCAGGCATAGACGAACATTTTTGGTTCGTGACGAATGTGCGTAACGGCCAATTTGTAGGCTGCTTGATCCTCTGTGACTTCGTGCAGTTCGTAGGACATTCCCAGCAATTCTGGATTCATAATGATTGTTCCAAAGACAAGCATGTCGAATTGTTCCCTGACTTTGATGTCAATGACCCACGGAGTTATGGAATGGCGGTCGCGAAGGTATTCGTAAAAGTAACTATTATTTCCAAGCCACAGCGTGTAACCGCCATGCGTGGTTGTGATGATCGGCCTGCCGAAAGTGCGGTAATTCCGAATGGTCCATGGCGACAACACAATCACGGCAATCAGAAGCAGCGCTCCCAGATTCGCCAATCGACGAAGCAATGTGCATCGAAGCAGTGGCGCGGCGATGGCGGCCGCGATCAACCACACCATGAACGTCGGCCGGCACAACATGCCCAACGCCAAAGCGCCGCCGGCCAATCCCGCGTGCCACGGTGTCGGCGCGCGGCTCAACCGCGTCAGGCACAGTAAGCCGACGACGGACAGAAACATGGCCAGCGTTT
>JBGTKH010000578.1:0-15207 GCA_041744735.1 Pirellulaceae bacterium
CGGCCTCTCCGCCGCGATCGCGCTCAGCCAGCGCGTGCTCAACGGCGGCCAGCAGGAACTGACCGATTACCTCAGCTTCCTCCAAGGCGGCTGCTCCAAATTCCCCCTCGACCTCCTGCGCGACGCCGGCGTGGACATGGAGCAACCCCAACCCGTCGACACAGCGCTGGCCCACTTCGATTCGCTAGTGAATCAGTTGGATGAATTGCTGTGAGATGCGGAGGTGCACTCGTTCACTTCACCGAAGTCCTGTTTCTCGTAGATCGACGGACTGGGAAATCTTTCGGCTAGGAAGCGCTGCATGTCCGGGCTGAAGGCGGCGTCGTCGAAGTTCAGAAACTTCTTGCCCGCGCAGCGCTCGACAATGTCTTCGTACACGGCCGGCTTGTCGTAGAATCCGGCGACCAGATTCTCCTGGCGAACCTGCGTCAACTGTATTTTCCGATGGTCCTTGAGCGACGACGGATCTGAACTGCGTTCCGCCTTCAGCGCGTGGTTCATGATGGCCGTCGCACCCAGCATTCCGAACCAGCGGTCTTGGCTGACGAAGTCTTTCAGGTCGCAGTAGGCGTCGAACACTCGTTTCTTGGTCAGGTAGCGGGGCGTGTGCGATTCGAAGTTCAGCCCCGGATAGCCCAGCCGCCGCAGCGTGTCGTAGGTCTGCCACAGCATCCCCTTCCAGACGCCCCGCCCGCGATTCTGCACTTGGCTCAGGTCTTCCAAGTAGCGATCGCAACGGATCAGCGGTTCGGGCACGTCGTCCAGCAGGATGTAATCGTCGCAGAACCAAATGAACTCGAAGCTCAGCTCCGGAATCAGCGACGCCAGAAACAGCAGCAGAAACCCATTGGTGACCGGCGTGCGAAACCCGCCCACCCGCGCCGTATACTCGTGCGGCATGTGCTGAATCACCGACATATCATCCGATAGAAACGCGGGCCGGTCGCCAAACCCCCAAACTTTTCCGATCCACGGCATGTACTTGGCCACACTGCGCAGCGACATGCAGATTTCGACGTCGTGATGACGGCTATGTCGGAGAAGATAAAGAACATCCATCGCAAACCGAGGTGCAATGACTTAAGATATCGCAATTCAGACAGCTTGTGCAAATCATCATCGCTCACTGTAGAATGGTTGAGATAAAGTACCTGGAGTTCCTGAAGGGAAGAAAGCACGTCCACAACTTCAGGTTCAAGAATGCCATTCAAAACGACACACCGTATTTCGCCATGAAACACCGTGTACCATTGCGGTCCAATCGCACGCCAGATTCGCCACGACCATTGATCGGAGTAACTGTCACGTGCATTCATGGTTCCTCTAAACTTTCTGTCGCCGTCGGTGGTCAGCGTCCCCCCACTCGCCCGTATGATGCGCACCGCCTCTCTGTGCTTGTAATCGTTACCAAACCATATTCCGAGTCCAACCGAGTACGCGGCAATGACAAGTAACAATTGACGCATTGTGAATCGGCGAGGACGAATCATTCACATAACTCTCTTTCAATCTCCCGGACACCGCGCTCAGCTCGTGAAGCATGCCCACCCAATGGCCCAAAAAACCCGTCGCCGCAATCGAATGCGACGGAGTGACAATGGCGTGACAATGACGCCCCTATTATTGCCGGTTGTCGCGAAACGCGATGGCGTGCCACGCGCCATTAGTATCTGTGACGCCTGGAAACCTCAATCGGGAAAACGCATATGTGCCCCGTTAATCTCCAATTCGGGCCTCGCTTTCAGAAGGCGCTTCAAGCCGGCGGCGGTAATGCGTTCGTCATCGGACGGATAATCAATCGTAATGGACACGAGACGCGGCAGCTTTGTCAATTCCATTAGTCCGACGTCCGTTACGTCTGTTCCCTTGAGCCGTACCACCTCCAGCGAGTGCATCAGGGCAATAATGCAAAGTCCAGAGTCTGAAACGCTCGTGTTTTCGAGATTGAAGTTCCGAAGATTCCGCAGGTGACTGACGATGCGCAAATCTTCGTTCGAGACAGAAGAGCCCGACAAGCTGAGTTGCTGGAGGCTCGTAATGTCGCCGACAACAGCTAACAGCTCCGCACTTACTTCATTGTGAAGGCCCACAGAATTGATGTCGCCGTGAAACACAGTGTACCATCTTCCGGCGAACCAGTACCGTAGCCGAGTAAAAATGTACTTATTGTGACGGTTCGGGTTATCCAACAACTCAATATATTTGCCGTCGCTAGCAGTTGTAACTGTACCGCCCGCCGATCGCACAAGGCTCACGATGTGCCGATACTTGTAATCCTGCCAGAACCAGGCACTAAGCACCACGTTTATGACTAAAACGGCGACAAACAATCCGCGCATACTGAATTTCAGGCCAGCAAATTTATTTTCAGCAAATTGTCGCTTCATTTACTCCAAATCTCCTGCAAGGCCCCTGACTGTCGAATAGACCAAAACACGTCATTCGACCTCTTCGACTTTAACGATACGTAAAACTTGGCTTGCCGTCGTTGGGTATCATCGTGTTCCAATCTGGTGGCGGATCGGCGGGCTCTGTGGGATTCGCAGGATCGCGCGCCAGTCCTGGTTTGGGCGGAAACAGCAACTTATGCTTTTGGAAGCCGAACGAGTGAGGCCCCATCCTTAGACCTGGGTCCGTGAATCCGGGCATTACCCATGGGAGTTCTATAAGCCGAAAGCCGAAACCTTTAAGTGATTCTTTGTCTCCCGCGACATCGCCAGTTATCTCAAACTGCCATGGAATGTATTCGCGTATACTTCCGTATTGCCAGTCTCCGTTGGCATTCTGTATGCGCTGTTGAACAACCGCAACACCGTTGTATTGACCAGCATCCGCGTAGGTCTTTAGCACAATTTGCCCGGTAAGCGTTGATCCCGCGATAGCATCTGGATCGCTGGCGGGTGTATACGCTAGGTTGATTCCAAGGTCTGTCGCATTGACTTCATCCTTCTCTTTGACTTGACTCGGTTGCAAGAAAAGCTGGGGTGCAAAATTCTTAAACTGGGGATCGTTTGTCATTGCTGTAGCCCTATAGTTCAATGTAAGCGTATTTGTCACCAGATCGAGTTTCATTTCTATATCTATCTTGGCAGTCTCATAGATGTTTTGCGCCTTGTCATCGTTGCCGCGCGAATAGTTTCTAGCGAACAATGCCGAAGCGAGCTGCTTCGCTTTCACTTCGGCCTGAGCCACGAGGCCGCCAGCGTCCGCGATTTGATATTGAAAGGAGGCATCAAGAGTACGGCCAGTAATTTCGCCGTTTTCGTCGGAGTCATCGAGTGGCGGCGTATAATAGACGGTGTCTCCGACGATGGTCACATATCCGTCCATGGGTTGGGTGACCGACACAATTTGGAGTTCTCCGCAATCAATATCGTAATCATTGTCTAACACGAATATCGGAATGGGTACTCCGCCCGGCGCGCTGTACGGATCGAACTCGTCGTCAAGGGCAATAGGATCGTAGTTGGTGAGATCGACGGTCATCGACGCGGTGCCCACTGCAGTGTCGTCGTCCTCCACGATCGCCTCAATTGTGTACGCGGCAGCCACTGAATACGAGTGCGTTGCTGTAAATGTTCCGCCGACGATGGTTAACGGTCCGTTAGCGGAGGTGTCCCCCCAGTTAATAACGAATTGATGGTGGTCATTTATACCAAGGTCACGGACGGACCCATGCAAGGTTAACGTCACGCCGTCGCAATCCGGAATGATGCGGTCTATGGATACAATCGGGCTTGTATTATTAACGGAAACCGAAATTGAATTGGTCGCGGTGGCACCGTCGTTATCGGCGACGGAGACGGTTAGCGTCAGGCTATCAGAGGACGTTCCGTTCCCCCAAACGAGTAGCCCACCACTATCATAGGCTGCACCATCGTCCCCGACGGGGGCGAAAAGATGCGTGAACCTCCATCGGGCAGGACTGCCAAAGCCACCTGCATCTTCAAGATTAAGCACAGGCGTTATCGACTCACCAGAATCGGTGGAGTCACCGTCAAAATTCAAGTCGACGTGGATCATCATCGTCAAAGTGTCGTTGACGCCCCGATCCTCGACAGAGCCCGTGACGGTCAAGCCGTCGCCCTCGTAGATATCACCTATTGCTTCGAGCGTGACCGTTGGCGGCAGATTGTTTACGACCAAAGTCGTGGACACAGGCAGGCTAACACCATTGTCGTCGTCTTTCGCGATTACCTCAATGGTGTATTGATCGGAAGGGCCACTGGGGTTGTCGACGTAAGTGTGCCAAAACGTATGCTCACCATTATGCAGATCATCGAGAATGTCAACCGTGTCGTCATTCCAATTAATGGTCAGGCGGTGCAAGTCTCCGCTGCCTGGGTCAGCTATTGTCACTGACAGACCAATTGTGTCGCCTTCGTTCACCTCCACAATCCCGCTTGCATTCATCGGGCCAATTGCGCTAACCGTTGGCGATGGTACAAGGTTTTTGACGGTGATTGTGTGGCTTGCCGAAACGCTGTCTCCGCACGCGTTCACCGACGTCACAGCTATGGTGTAATCGTCAGTTGGAGCAGGCGACGGATTGTCATCCTCGTACTGATAGAGAAAACCGAACGACCAAGCAGTGTCGCCCGAAGCATAATCCCACGCTTCCACATTGTTTTCGCCCCAGGCAACGCCTACGCTGGTCACTCCTACCGATGCGCTTCCGCTTAACGTTAACGGTTGACCTTCGTTAATCTCGTCAGGGGCGGTAAAGGAAAGGCCGGGTGCCGAGCAACCTGAGCCGCTCCCACTGCCGTATCCGGGACCACTGCCGTACCCCGGACCGCTGCCGTACCCAGCGCCGCTGCCATAGCCAGGATTTCCACCGTATCCCGGGTCGCCGCCGTAGCCGGGGCCGCTGGCATAACCCGGTCCGCTCCCGTATCCGGCGCCGCTACCGTAACCGGCGTCGCCGGCGTTTGCATCACCATATCCTCCTCCACTCGCATACCCCGCGCCGCTGCCGAAGATTTCGCTGTCGCTGTAGCCGCCGACGTTGCGCAGGTGGTCGATCACCGCGTTCAAGTCGTCATCCGAGACTTGCATATCCCCGGTCACGTCCCAGTACGGGTCCGATGTCTCCGGCGGCGCTGGCGATTCGGGCAAGGCGTGGGGACCGTTGGTGTTGAGTTGGCTGACGATCATAAAGGCATCCAGCGGTGTGACTTGGCCGTTGTTGTCCACGTCCCAGGGACTACTAGCATTTTGCCACGGCGAACCCGTCACCACAATATCCGCCGTCATCATTTGCCGCTCCTCCAGCCGCTCGCCGCGCGGGCGAAAACGGGCTGGCGCATGGGAGCGAGCCTTTCGAACGCGACGGTTAAAGCGCTGGGCAAGCTTTTCGATCCACGACAAACGAGAAATGGTCACGCGAACCTCCGGAATGCTGCGGGCAAAGTGGCAATGAGAATTGAATGGTGCCTCTATAAGTAAAACTGCCAAACGGAGCCCAAACCGAACAATCGCCGGAAAATATTTCCAAAAAAATCTCCCTCGCCGGTACTTGGCGCCAATAGACGACCAGCGCTATGATCAGGAGGGTGGTCTGGGCTGTTCTGCCCAGCTTCGTGGTGGCTCATGTCAGACGACTTATCCTTTGAACAACTCTCCACGCAGTTGCACGCCGGAGACCCGCAGGCCGTGGCGGAAATCTGGAATCGTTTCGGCCCTCACCTGCTGCGCGAGGCACGACGCATCGTGCGGGTGCTCGGCTTGAAGAGCTACGCCGAACCCGAAGACGTTTGTCAAGCGGCATTGCAGGCACTTGTCAGCAGACCACCGCGGCGAGGCTTTCGCAGCGAGTCGGAGTTGTTGGCCTTTCTTCGGGAAATCATCAGGACCAAGCCTACGTCAGCGATCTGCGCAGCTTCATCCGTGCCAACATGAGTGACCACGAGTGGCGGATTTTCGAACTGCGGGACGCCGGATACGAGTGGCCTGAGATCGCCTCACAAGTGCGCGGCCAAGCCGACGTGCTGCGAATTCAGCACGAGCGGCGCATGAAGGGCATCCGCCATCGGCTTTTGGTGAACGTTTGAATCAACTACTGGATATCATACCCTGAGCCGGCGGCAGTTCTTTGCCGTAGTTGACGGTGCAGGCTTGGCGGCGCGCGCGGACTCCCGACACACGGTCGAACGCCGCATTGCTTGTCCGAGGCGCTCGTTGCCGTTACGATGCGCCGTGTCTGTTGATCGGCAACTAGCGAATTTCACAAAAGGACTGTCATCATGCGAAGGACGTTGCCTTTGCTCTGTTTGTTGTTGGGCTTTTCATTTTCCATCGCCGCGGCCGCCGAGGTTACGCATGGGCCGATGCTGGGGCGGTTGTCGTCGGACGGGATCGGCGTGTGGGCACGCACGTCGCAGCCGACGATGTTGCGCGTGCGCTATGGCACGGAGCCGAGTCAGTTTGACATGACGACTGAGCCGACGAACACGGAACTGAATCACGACAACAGCGGCTGGATTCATCTGACGGGCCTGAAGCCTGGCATGCGATACTATTACCAAGTGCTCGTGGGCGATGCCGAAAGCGGACCGGGCGGCAGCTTTCGCACGCTGCCGACGGCCGACCAGTTTCGTCATCCTGAACTAAACCCGAAGGGTCTGTTCAATGTCCGCTTCGAGTTCGCTTGCGGTAACAATCAAAGCCCGGCGAATGGCAATGGGCCGAGTCTGCCGACGTACACGACGATGCTGCGCGAGATCAAGGACAAGGTTGACTTCGCGATCCTGAACGGCGATTGGTTATACGAAGAGGCGCGCGATTACCCGCTGCAAATGTGGCAGCAGCAAGTGGGCGTCGACATGGCCAAGACGCCTCACAACGTGCGCGTGGCCCCGGCGCTGGTCGGCGTGTGGGAGAATTACAAAACTTATCTCAGCCGCGGCACGAACTTGTCCGAGTGGCATCGCAACGTGCCGTCGTTCTTTACGTTCGACGACCACGAGATCGTCAACGACGTGTACGGCTCGGGCGAGATCGGCCGGCGCGACCGCCGCGCGGTGTTCCGCGACATCGGCGTGCAGGCGTGGTACGACTATCTGGGCTGGAGCAACCCGACGGTTACCGCGCAGGGCATCACTTTTGGCCGCGCATCGCTGGAGAAGGACGGCGATGTGCTGGCTGATCCGCGTGCTGACTTCACCAGCATCGATTTGAAGCAGGCCGCCAACCTACACGTGCACTGGGGCGGACAATTCGCCGGCATGATGGAGATCGAGTACGACGACACGCCGGGCGATCCGAACGCGGGCGTGTACGAAATTGTCGAGGTGCTGGACAAGCATCAGTTGCGCATCAACCCGCCGGCCCGCGCCAACGGCATGGCATCATACTCGATCGGCCGGCAGTCATATGGAAAATTCCGCGTCAGCAACTGCGAGTTTTATCTGCTCGACACGCGCACCAACCGCCAAATGCACGACGTGCGGCAGCCCGACAAACCGGGCGTGTCGATGCTGGGCGAGCAGCAGCGGCAGTGGCTGATCGATTCGATGAAACAGAGCGACGCCGACTTTCATTTCGTCGTGTCGAGCGTCAACTTCATGGTCCCGCACGTGGGCGGAGGCGGAACGGCGTTCGACGTCGAGAACAAGGACGACGCCTGGACAGTGTTTCTGGACGAGCGCGAGAAGCTGATTCAATTCTGGGACTCGTTGGGCAAGCCGGTGTTTGTGCTCACTGGTGACTTACACAACAGCTTCGCGATCAAGATCACCGACCGCGTGTGGGAGTTCGCGTCGGGGCCGCACAATTCGGTCAATCATCGCCCGTCGGACGAAGGCGACCGCCCGGCAACCGGCCGCTATCAATACGGCCCGCGGCCTTGCGAAATCCGCTGGTCCAGCTACTGCCTGGACGATATCCCGCGCCCCGCTCGGCTGTTCCCACTGTACTGCGTGGTGCAAGTGAACAACGTCTTCAACAACCCGCTGGAACTGGGCGGCCAGCGCTGGGTGGCCTATCCGCAGCCGCAAGTCATCTTCCAATACTACGACGGCCGCACCGGCGATCTACAATACGCCGAAGCCATCTCGCTGACCGGCAACTCGCCGATCATCAAGAAGGAATGGTCGCAACGCCCCGCCGAGTCCGCAAAACCGCAGAACTGATGCGTGTCCGGATGACATTCACAGAAGAACTCACCATTTCGGCTCATCAAGAAACGAGCGTTTCTGCGGTTCGGTACAAGCGATACAAGGCCATTGTCGAGCGGTTGGTCGAACGGATATGGCCTGCCGAAAGGGCCTGATGACGCATGCCGAAACTCTCACTCGCCAAGCTGGAACGACATCTGTACGCTGCTGCGGATATTTTGCGGCGCGAAGGGATGGACGCCGCGACGTACAAGGACTTCATTTTCGGGATGCTGTTCCTGAAACGCTGCTCGGACGTCTTTGACGCGGAGACCGATTCGATCGTCGGGCAATTCACGGCCAGGGGCATGATTGTCGCCGAAGCTAAAGAGCGTTACGGCGATAACCCGGACTATCACGACGACTTTTTCGTTCCGCCGGCCGCACGCTGGCCACATCTGCTGGAGCGGCTCAACGCTGCCGACGTCGCCTTCGGCAGCGTGCTCGACAAAGCACTCGCCGCGCTTTCGGAGCGGAACACGTCGCTCGAACACGTGCTCGACCACATCAGCTTCATGCGGATGCAGAGCAACAAGCGGATTGTCTCGGACGACGCCTGCAAGGATCTGGTCCGGCACTTCACCAAGTACCGGCTACGGAACGAAGACTTCCAGTTCACCGACCTGCTCGGCTCGGCATACGAGTTCTTGATCAACATGTTCGCCGAATCGGCCGGCAAGAAGGGCGGCGACTTTTACACACCGCGCGACGTGATCCGACTGATGGTCCGCATCCTCGCGCCGACGCCCGGGTTGAGCGTCTACGATCCGACCTGCGGGTCCGGCGGCATGCTGATCATCACCCGCGAGCATATCGAGCAGTCCGGCGGCGACCCTAGCAACCTGCGACTGTGCGGGCAGGTGAACGACGCCTCGGCGTGGTCGATCTGCAAGCTGAACATGCTGCTGCACGGCATTCGTGGGGCGGACATTCAGTTGCAGGATACGCTGCTGCACCCGATGCATCGGGACGCGGGCGAACTGGAACGCTTCGATCGCGTCATCGCTAATCCGCCGTTCAGCCAGAACTACACCCGCAGCAACATGGAGTTCCCCGAACGGTTCCGCTGGGGCTGGTGCCCGACCAGCGGCAAGAAGGGCGACCTCATGTTTGCCCAGCACATGCTGGCGGCTTGCAAGGACCGCGGCGCGGTCTGCACCGTCATGCCGCACGGCGTGTTATTCCGCGGCGGGGCCGAAAAGGAAATCCGCTCGAAGTTTCTCAAAGAGGATCTGATCGAGGCTATTATCAGCCTGCCGCCGAACCTGTTTTACGGCGCGGGTATTCCAGCGTGTCTGTTGGTCATGCGGCCGAACCGCACCGGGCGATTCCCTAACCCGAACAAACCACAATCTCGGCGCGGCAAGGTGTTGTTCATCAACGCCGATGCCGAGTACTACGCCGGCCGTGCGCAGAACTACCTGCAACCGCGGCACATCGAGAAGATCGCCTCGACCTTTGAACGCTACGAAGACATTCCGGCCTATGCCCGCGTCGTCGACATCGAGGAAATCTCCGACGCGGCCAATGACTTCAACCTGAACATCCGCCGTTACGTTGATAACTCGCCGCCGCCGGAACCGCATGACGTTCGGGCGCACTTGATCGGTGGAGTCCCCTCGGCGGAAATTGAGGCGAATCGTCCATTGTTCGATTCGCTCGGCTTTGATCCCGGCCAGGCGTTCATGCCACGAAATGGCGACGATTCCCAGTACGACGGGCCTCCGAGCCCGTCGCCGGCGTCATCGGATTCGACGGCTTCGGAGAGCCGTCGTACAGGCCTCGCCGCACGACCGCGTTACCACGACTTCACGCCGGCAATTACGCAGCGCGCGGACATCGCGTCGCTCGTCGCAGCGGATGCGGGCGTCGCCGCACGGACCCAGCAACTGACCGACTCGCTGCGCAAATGGTGGAAGAACCACGCCAAGCGGCTGGCGGCTCTGCCTACGCGCCGCGACCTCAACGCCGTTCGCTCGGAAATGCTGGCGAGTTTTACCAAGGCCCTGCTGCCGGTCGGCGTTCTGGATCGTTTCACGCTGGCCGGCGTGGTTGCCATGTGGTGGAACGAGACGCTGCCGGATTTCAAGACATTGATCGAAAACGGCTTTGCCGGTGTAATCGACGGCTGGATCGATGCGATCGCCGATGCCGTCGACGACGAGGGTGGTGTCGGGCCGGCGTTCGATCCATTTGCCCACAAACTGGTGCTCCACACGATGGCCGACTACTTGCAGCAGATCGACGACGCCAAAGCGGAAATCGCGCGGCTGAAAGGCGAGAAGGAAGCGTTCGAGCAGTCCAATCCGCCCGACGATGCCGACGAGGACGAACTGGCCAAATGGAACTACGTCAAGGATCTCGAACAGCAGTTCAAGGACATCAGGTCCGAGAACCGGGACTCGCAATCTGGATTGAAGCGGCTGGAACGATATGCTGCGAAAAAGAAGGCGACGGACGCCGACCGCCAGGCGCTGGCCGATGCTCAGGCTGCGCTGGCAGCGGTGTTTGAGAATATCGCCCGCCTTGAAGCCGATCTCGCGCCGTACGAGCGGATCAAGGCCGACCTTGCCGCAGCGCGAGCCAGATTTCGCGAACTGACAGCCAAGTTCGTCGAGGAGTTGAGAACCCGCAGTGACGCGCTCTCGGATGAACTGAAGCAAAAACTGGTTCTCGAACTCTTCGCCCAGGATTTGCAAGCCGGCCTGAACGCCGCCCTTGTAGTCCAGCGTCAGTCACTGATTCGGTTCCTCGAACGACTGTGGGATAATTACGCCGTGCCGCTGTCCGCGATTCAACGCGAACGCGAGTTGTTGCAGACGACACTCACCGCGATGATGGGAAGGTTGGGCTACGCATGAGTGAACAAACAGTCGCAGCCATTTGTTCGATCAATCCCGAGTCTCTCGGTCCAAGCACTCCGTTCAAATACACGTTCGACTATATCGATATTGGGTCGGTTACGCGCGGTCAGATTTGCTGGCGTGATGTGCGCCGTGTGAGTTTCCAGGACGCGCCGAGCCGGGCGCAACGGCGGCTCCGCGACGGTGACGTTCTCCTGTGTACTGTCCGGCCGGGACTTCAGTCGCATGGCCGGATTGTTAGCGATCATGGTGTGCCGCAAGTCGCCTCCACGGGATTTGCGGTGTTGCGTCCGAACGATCCGAGGGATTCGAGCTTCATTTTTCACCAGCTATTCAGCGACAGAGTGGCCTGTCAACTGCGGGCTATGGAAACGGGGTCCAACTACCCTGCCGTGAACGAGCGGGACGTTTCACGCCTGACATTCTTCGCACCGGATATTTGCGAACGTTGTCGCATCGCGGCGGTGTTGGATGCGGTGGATGCGGCGATTGAGAAGACGGCGGCCGTGATTGCCAAGCTGAAGCAGGTGCGGGCTGGGCTGCTCCACGACCTGCTCACCCGCGGCCTCGACGACAACGGCGAACTCCGCGACCCCCTCAAACACCCCGAACAGTTCAAGGACTTGCCGCTGGGTCGTGTACCGGCTATTTGGCACGTAAAGCAATTGAAAAACTGTTACAGCGTTCCTAGCAGGAACGGACTCTACAAGAACGCGTCCTGCTATGGGTATGGCCATCGAATGATCCATATGCCCCAAATGTTCAAGGCGATCAAAGCCGATGTTTTAGACGCGGTTCGCGTTAAAGTCGATCCGCAAGAGCTGCAACAGTACGCGCTCATCGAAGGTGATCTTTTGTTCGCACGCCGATCTCTGACATTGGAGGGAGCGGGACAATGTTCAATGGTGCCACATCTCGATGAGCCGGTAACTTTCGAGTCTTCAATCGTTCGCGTTCGTCTTTACCAGGAAACGCTGATCCCTAGATTCGCTGTTGAGTTTCTGCGGAGTCCAATGGGTTATCTGCTACGTCGTCCTTTCATCAGGCAGGTGGCTGTATCTGGCGTCTCCAGCAAAGATATTGAGCAGTTTTGCGTGCCGTGTCCAGACGTATCGGAACAAGAACGAATTTTGGCAGTATTGGAGCCGCACGACCGTCAAATTCGGTTCTTTGAATCAGAAAAGCAGTCGATTGAAGCCCTAAGGTTTGGCCTGATTTCCGACCTGCTGACTGGCCGCGTGCGTGTGCCGGAGAACATCGAAACAGGGGTCGGTTCATGAGCGCGAGTCCGTGGGAATGCGAAGTTGTCGCACTGCCGTTCTCGCGGTAGCTTAAATGGCTGGGCAGGGACCACACGTGTCTGGCCGTCGGATAGAATGAAATTGTTCGGAGTAAGCAACGATGAGCAGATTACCGATTCCAAAATGGACGGCGGACGGCGTACTGCCGCCGGTCGATTTGGCTGATCCGACTTCGGACGTTCGGTCGCCGTACCGAGTTGCCTTGACCGATTTCGTATTGCGTTTCGCATCGTCAGCAGCGAGGATGGCGATTATCGATGGTTTTCTCGGATATCGGAGTGAACTGCACGCCGTCGGGCTGACTCGTGGGTTCCAGTGGATCGATGGAAGTTTCCTCGAGAATATTGAGACAATTCGATCGCGCCCACCCGACGACGTTGATGTGGTGACCTTTTACCAGTTGCCATCAGGTGAGACCCAAGCCAGTATCCTCGCTCGCAACCCGGGAGTGTTTGACCGCGACCAGTTGAAGGCCCGTTTTTCCGTTGACGCATTCGCTCAGGATTTGGGTTCGCCCAGCAAGGATCTTGTCTGGTGGAGCGCGTACTGGTATGGCGTCTGGTCTCATCAACGATCGACACTCGTCTGGAAGGGATTCGTCGAGGTCGATCTCGATCCAAGCCAGGACGCCAGCGCGCACGGCATTCTGTCAACCATCAATCCAGCCGGAGGTTCGCCATGAACTACCGTGACTACAAGCATTTGATTGCGGAACGCGCAACACTGCGTTCGATGATTGAGCGAATGCCCGCAGAGGCAGTGATTGACCGCATGAGCTTCGAGGCCAGACTGAACAAAATTGAGTCCGAACTGTCCGCGACAGATCACGCGCCCAGACAACCGGCATCCTCACGCATCACATTCCGCGGCCGACCTGTGATTGGCAGCCATGGCGTCTTCGCCGAATTCGGATCGAAAGCGATGGCAGCTTTCTCGGAAACCGTTGTGGTGTTGGCAGCATCCCACGCCGGCCCATTGGCGAGCATGGGGCCAATTCCCAATCGGGAGCAGTATCAACTTTTGATCACGGGTACCGCGCTGGGCTCGTTCGGGTTCGAAGTCGAAGAACGACAGCCCGAGGCATCGTTGTTTGACGACGAAACAGCGCTGGCACTCGCAATGGCACAAACGATCGAACTGCTGCGAAGCGTCGGGGGTACCGATGACGAGTTGACTGAGGCTGTGGCGGGCGTCGATCCACGGGCGATTCGGGAATTGAGGAATTTGCTGGAATTGCTTGCCCAGAATGAAGCCGTATGCAATCTGGAGTTCCGCGATCGTTCGGCTGGCTTTTGCGATGTTGCCCAAGTGCGCCGCGGTTTGGAACGGTTAGCACAGGAGAACATCCACGAAGAGGAACATTCCTTCTTCGGTGAATTTCAGGGAGTTCTGCCGAAGCGGCGTACATTCGAGTTCAAGGTAGCGATGGATGGAGACGTAATTGTTGGAAAAATTGCGGCAGCAATCGAGGATCCGGATGTCCTGAATCAGCATCTGCACAAGCCGGTCGAAATCATGGTTACCGCAACGCGACTGGGAACCGGTCGGCCGAGATACGTGCTCCATCAAATGCCAAATTGGACGGATGCGCTGGCATAACTGGGATGAGTTTCCCATGGAGGCTGTTCTGATGATTCGCTACACCGAAGGCAACCTTCTCGAAGCCAACAGCGAAGCGTTAGTCAACGCTGTTAACGAGGTTGGCGTCATGGGCAAAGGGATCGCCCTGATGTTCCGCAAGGCATTTCCTGAAAACATGCGTGCGTATGCCGCCGCATGTCAGGCTGGTGAAGTGCGGGTTGGCCGAATGTTCGTCACTCAGAACCACCGTTCGGCCGGACCAAGGTGGATCATTAACTTCCCGACCAAGAAACACTGGCGCAATCCCTCAAAGCTGGAGTGGGTATGCGAGGGACTGCGAGATCTGGTGCGGGTGATCCGGGCGTATGAAATCCGGTCGGTGGCGATCCCGCCGTTGGGTTGCGGCCATGGCAGTTTGGATTGGTCGCAGGTCCGACCAGCAATTGACGCAGCACTGTCGGAACTCGAAGGCGTTGATATTTTGCTCTTCGAACCAACTGACAAATTGCAGCATGAGCGACAACGGGGAACGTCTCACGAAAGAGATGCACGATGAGCGCGATTCAGTGGGAATACGAAGTCGTCGAACGGCCGTTTTGCCAGCAACTGGCGACGATGGGCTGGCAGTGGATCGAAGGGGATCCTGACCTGCCCGAGACAACCGAGCGAACCAGTTCGCGCGACGTGCTGCTGTATGGCCGCCTGCGAGAAAAGCTGCGCGAGATCAATCTCCGCGATGGCCAGCCTTGGCTCGACGACGCGCGCATCGAGAAGGCGATTCGCGACTTGGACCGTGCGGCAGGGCATCGGCTGATGGAGGTCAACGAATCGGCGACGCAGTTGCTGCTCAAGGGGACGGTCGTCGACGGCTTGCCCGACTGGGACAACGGCCGGCCGCAGCCGGTGCGTTACGTCGATTGGGAGCACCCCGAGAACAATGACTTCCTCGTGATCAACCAATTCAAGGTGGAACTCACAAGTGGCCGGGGGCACGTGATTCCTGACGCGGTCTGCTTCGTCAACGGCATCCCGCTGGTCGTGGCCGAGTTCAAGAGCCCGGGGATCGAGAACCCAATCCACGAAGCCATCAATCAGCTTTTGCGATATGCGAACCAGCGCCGCGAAGTCTGGCCGACGTTGTACCAGGAAAACGAAGGAGTCGAACGGCTGTTCCACACGAATCAGCTTCTGATTGCCAGCGACTTCTTCGAGGCACGGGCCAGCACAATCGGCGCGCCGCCGGAAGCCTACTTGGAATGGGCCGATACTTCGCCCGTGCCAATGACCACGGTGGCGGAAGAACTG